>JAJAYS010000162.1 GCA_026786065.1 Polaromonas sp. | reverse complement strand
TCATCGGGTAGAGTGCCGGATTGATCGCGTGCGTGCCGACGGTGGCGATGAGCAGCGTCAGGCCGTCGCCGGGACTTTAGGCCACCAGATCGGCGCCGATGTTGCCGCCGGCACCGGGCTTGTTGTCCACCGTGATGGTCTGGCCCAGCGACTGGCCCCACTTGTCGGCCAGCACGCGGGCCAGCGTGTCGGGCGCGCCCCCCGGTGGAAAGGTTACAACGATGCGGACCGGCCGGGTCGGCCAGCCTGGGCCCGGAATTTGAGCCAGCGTCACGCTCGCGCAGACTGAGAGGGCTGCCGCAAGCAGCACGCGGCGATTCAGGGAATAGGGCATGGACGTCTCCATAACGGGGGAAGGCAACGCGGCGTGCCAGGCTGGGACGCCGCAAGCACTGCGGGCCTTCGGTCACTCTAGCGCCGCTGCGGCCACGCCCGCATGCCGAAAACCCTTGCGCCACCGACCGGGCAGTCGCCCAGTGCATCGCCCGCAAGGCGCGCTTGTGCACAAAGAAAAACGCCAACTGTGGAGTCGGCGTTGGTAATGGGGAGAATCCGGGGCGCGGCCACTGCGTTCAGCGCCAGCCGGGGTGCACACCCTCAGCCCGTTTCAGGGACGCGGCGTTCTGCGGGTAGTGTTCTGTAGGTCGTCGGCCGCGTCTTTGACGTCTTCCTTCGCATCGCCGTAATTTTTCTGCACAGAACCCTCGACCTGCTTGGAGATTCCCTTGGCTTGCTGCTCTTTGCTGTTGACCAGCTTGCCGGCTGCCTCCTGCACTTTGCCTGCGGCATCTTTGGTTGCGCCCTTGACTTGATCCTTGTTCATGCTGACTCCTGTGGTTTCGACTGAATGACCCAGGTCGCCCTGGCGCGTGTACTGCCATGGCCGTAAGCCCGGCAATCTCGCGGCCGATGCGCGTCGTTTGGCACCGTGCAAATTGATATTGACGGCTCGCCCGGCGCCCGGTGTCAGCAAGCGGTACACGCGCTTGTCGGCAGGTGCCCACAAAGCGGGTGGGCCGCAAGCAGTCTCACCCGCGCCCGGTAGTTCTTTTTGCGTAGCTCCTTGCGGTCTGCGATCAGCCGGGCTCGGGCGGTTTGCTGCGTTGCTTTTCTTGCCAATAGCGGGGCTATTGGCAAGAAAAGGCGCCTTGCAGCCCATCCCGATCCGGCCTCCGCTTACCCGACCCGCCCGGTCAAATAGGTCGTGCCCTACCCGCCGGGTTTCACGACCGACGTATTGGCCCGCATCATGGCCCAGCACCTGACCGAACGCCTCGGCCAGCAGGTGCTGGTCGAGAACCGGCCGGGCGCCGGCAACAACATCAGCACCGAGGCGGTCGTGACGGCGCCGCCCGACGGCTACAGCATGCTGTTCGTCAACCCGGCGCACGGCATCAACGCGTCGCTGTACAAAAAGTGCAACTTCAATTGCAACCGCGACATCGTGCCGGTCGCCGGCCTGGTGCGCACGCCCAATGTGATGGTCGTCACCAACGGCCTGCCGGTCAAAACCGTGGCCGAGTTCATCGCCTACTGCAAGGCCAACCGGGCAAGGTCAACCTGGCCTCGTCCGGCAGCGGCATTTCGACGCACCTGTCGGGCGAGTTGTTCAAGTCCATGACCGGCTGCAACATGCTGCACATTCCGGACAAGGGGGCCAGCCCGGTGCTGACTGACCTGATAGGCGGACAGGTGCAGGTGTGGTTCGACAACCTGCCGTCGTCGGCGCCGCACATCAAGGGCAACACGATTCGGGCGCTGGCCGTGACCTCGGCCGCGCGCGAGCCGTCGATGATGGACTTGCCGACCGTCGGCGACACGGTGCCCGGCTTTGAGGCCACCGCCTGGCTCGGCGTCGGCATGCCCAAGGGCTCGCCGCGCGAAGCCATCGACCGGATCAACGCTGAAGTCAACTGCCCGCTGGTCTACCCGAAAATGCGCGCCCGGCTGGCCGAACTTGGCGGCATGCCGATCGGCGGTACGCCGGAGGACTTCGGCGAGGTGATCGCGGCCGAAACCGAAAAATGGGCCAGGGTGGTCGCGGCTTCAGGGGCAACGGTCGATTGATGCGGGTCGATGTGGCCGGCCTGCAGCACGCCGTTGACTTTGCCATCGCCCATGCAACGCCGTGGGACCGGAGCAACAGCGCCAACTGGGGCATCCACAACGCCGACCGCCCGTCCTGGAACCGGCTGCTCGACCCGGTGCATCCGCGCGGGCCGGTGTCGGGTGTCGTGCGGATTGATCGCCAGCAGCTCATCGAATCGGGTGAGCCCCGCCGCGCCGACCCGACTTTCTCGATTGACAAGACCTATCTGGCGATGCTGTCCGCCGTAGCCTGCGAGCGCGGGCTGTTGCCGGACTTCGATGCGCCAGTGGGCGCCAGTTTGGCCGGCATCGGTTTCGACAGTCCCCACAACCGGCGCGTCACCTGGATGCAACTGTTGCAGCAAACCAGCGAGTGGCAAGGTGAGTGCTTCGGCGTGCCTGACCAGGTGGACCGCTACCGGCATCTGCAATACCAGCCGGCACGGGAGCCACGGTTTCCCAGCGCATGCGCAAAGGGGATGCGCGTCCGCTGCAGGCGCCGGGCAGTTTCTCAAAATACAACGACGTGCGCATCAACCAGTTGTCGCTGGCGCTACGGCACCTGTTTCGCCGGCCGCTGCCCGAGGTGTTCCGCGAAGCGATTGCCCGGCCGTGTGGCGCCAGCAACGACTGGTGCTGGGAAGGCTATGAAAACAGCTGGGTTCTTATCGACGGCCAGCGCATGCAGTCGGTGCCCGGTGGCACGCACTGGGGCGGCGGTTTGGCGATTGGCAGCGCCGATCAGGCGCTCATCGGCCAGAGGATGCTCGACCAGGGCCGCGTCGGCAGCCAGCGGCTGATGTCAAAAGAATGGGTTCGCCGTATGCAGACGCCGTGCGCGATCGCGCCCTGGTACGGCAAGCTGACCTGGCTGAACCACCTGCGCGGCGTCTTCCCCAGCGCGTCGGCCACCAGCACCTTCTGCATTGGCGTTGGCGCCAGTCTGGTCTGGACCGATCCCGAGCGCCGTCTGGTGGCCGTGGTGCGCTGGATCGACGGGACCCGGATCGACGGCTTTTGTGAGCGCGTGGTGCAGGCCATCAGCACGTCATCGCCGGCGGCGGATTGAACCGGCGGCCTGAAATGGCGGCTTGAGCAGAGCTCTGCTGGCCGTGCTAGCCGCAGGTTTGTTGCATGTTTTCACGCTTTCACCACATTTTTTCACGCAAACCACTAGATTTTGACTGCCGTAGATACACTGGCGCACGTAGGCCGAAACCTACTTTTTCTGTCAGTATTCTTCTGTTTGAGTGGTTTTTGATGGTTTTATCATTTTCGGCGGGTCGTATTGGGGGGCTCGCCGCCCTGATTCTGGCTTTGCAGGCCTGCGGCGGAGGCGGCGGTGCTTCGACGCCGCAGGTCGTCGCGGCCAGTACGGCGGTGGCAGCGACCAATACTTTGGTGGCCACAGTGACGGTGTCTGGCGCCGCGACTTTCGATTACGTGCCCAACCGGCCGACCGGCTCCCCCGCTCCGGGCGCGCTGAACTACGCAGGCACCATCAGCAAGCCGGTTCGCGGCGTGACGCTGCAGGCCATCTCTCGAGCCGACAGCAGCGTGCTGGGCAGCGCCACCTCGAATGACCTTGGCCAGTACTCGCTGTCGGTGCCTAGCAACACGCCGTTCTTTGTACGCATGCGCGCCGAACTCGTCAAAACCGGCAGTGGCGCGACCTGGAACGTCGCGGTCAAGGACAACACACAAGGCGATGCGCTGTATGTGCTTGATGGCGCGTCGCAGTCCGGGGGCACGAGCAACCTGGTCGTCAACGTTCACGCTGCTTCGGGCTGGAATGGCAGCGGCTACAACGGCCAGCGCGCCGGCGGCATCGCCGCGATTCTGGACACCATTTATTCCGGCATGAAGGTGGTAAGCGCTGCACGTCCTTCCTCGATTTTTCCGCCACTGACGGTGTTCTGGAGCCCGCTCAACACCAACGTGGCCGGCAAGGACCTTGCCACCGGAGAGATCGGTACCTCGTTTTTCACCACCAACACCACCGGCGCCCGCGTCATCTACCTGCTTGGAAAAGAAGGCATAGACACCGACGAATACGACAGCGCCGTCGTCGCGCACGAGTACGGCCACTACCTGCAAAGCGCCTTCTCTACCGAACATTCGACGGGCGGGTCGCACGGCTACCCGGACAAGCTCGACATGACGCTGGCCTTTTCGGAGGGCTGGGGCAACGCCTGGTCCGGCATCTCGCGCGGCGACCCGATTTACAGCGACAGCTTGGGCGCCGGGCAGGGGACCGGCTTCGCTTTCGACCTGCGCCTCGCTACCCCCCCCACCGATGTCAACCGCGGCTGGTACCGGGAAGACGCCATCGACGCAAGCCTGTACCAGCTTTCCGTCAGCCACGGTTTTGCCCCGATCTGGACCGCCTTGACCGGCCCGATGAAAACTACCCAGGATGCGCTGGCCACCATCTTCAGCTTTGCCGACGCAGTGCGCAGCGCGGGCCAGACCAGTGTGACCGCCGCGATGGACGCGCTGCTGGGCGCGCAGAACATCTTCACCGGCGCCGCTGCCAACCAATGGGGCGCAGGCGAAACCAACAACGGCGGCGAAGCGGCCAACTTGCCGATTTACACCGCGCTGGCGTTCAACATCGCCACGCCGGTCTGCTTCAGCGCAGCCAATGTGACTGACGGCACCGCCAACAAGCTCGGCAGCACCCGGTATTTCCGCATCACCCTGGTGGGCGCGGCGCAGGTCGGATCACGAACCATCACCGCGAACTTCGCCAGCGGCCGGGACGTGGACTTCGACGTCGTTCAAGACCGCAAGGTGGTGTTGCGCGCGGTAAGCACTGCGCCGACAAGCGAAACCGGCACCGCTTTCCTGCGGGCCGGCGAGGTCATCATCCGCGTACTGGACTTCAACACCACCGCGCCGCCCACAAGCCCCGTCTGCGCCACCATCACGATCAGCTAATTCACATCGCCGCTTCAGAAAGCCCTTTCCATGCATTGCACCTTCCTTCGATTCGGCCTCCTGGCGCTGAGCTTGAGCCTGGCCGGCCCGGCGCTGGCCGACGCCACGCCGCGCGCCGAGGCGGCCACCAATGTCGCCGCAGTCCATCCGACCGGCCCAGCTCCCGGAAAGCTGACCCCCCTGCGCATCAGCAAGATGGGCTCCGGCCTGCAACTGGCCTATCGCATCGACAGCAAGCCTGAGGTAGGGGTGCCGCTGGCGATCACCATCCGCCTGAGCAGCCGTGCCGACGCCCGGGTGACGCTGGTCGCCGACGCCGGCCTGAACCTGCAGGCCCCAGCCCAGGTGCTGACCGTCGCAGCCGGCACCAGCGTGGAGCAGGTGCTGACCGTGGTGCCACAGAGCGAAGGCCGCTTTTATCTGAACCTGCTGGCCAGCTCGGAGGGCCGCGGCGGCGCAACCGGCTTTGCGGTGCAGGTTGGCAAGGGCGGCCCGATGCTCAAGCCCGCCGGCAAGGTCAGCGTCACGCCGTCGGGCGAGCGAGTGCTGTCGATTCCGGTCAAGTAAGCGCTGCGCCGGCAAAGCCCGGCAGTTGCTATTATTTAAATAGCTTCTAACGCCCGATTTTATTGGTTAGGAGCCGATTCTTCTTGAACTTTTTACTCTGCACAGCGTGCGGCACGCACAGCGTACCTCCAGCTGAACCAAGCGCGCCGATACCCCGGCGCCGCCCGGGTGCGTTGACAGCTTGATATCTCCATATGTCTATAGAAAGAAACCCTATAAAGTCGCCGCGTAGTGGGGCACTAGAATCGTTATTTGTATCTTTGTGTGACGGCATTCGGAACTCCTTCAAAACGACCGTTTTGATCCGGCCGTCGTCATGAAGCACTTTGAACGGACTTGTAATGGCGCGCCTCGTAAGCTACATGCGAACTCCTGCTGGGACGGCTGCGGCATTGAACCCCCGACTGGCATTGCCACGGCCGCTACGGGCGCTGCTGGTCTCCATCAACGCGCACTTCGATCCCCGAACGCACGCGTCGCGTTTGCAAGACCAGGGGGATTTGCAATCGATGCTCGACTCGCTTGAGCAGGCCGGGTATGTCCAGGCGATGCCTCTGTCACCAAACGAAACAGTCGGTTTCTCAGCGTCACAGTTCAGTGCGGTGGAAGCAGCTCCGACTGCGCCCGCGTCCAGCGACCTGCGCGACATCGTGGCGCTGATCACCGATTTCGTGATGCGCAACCTGCCCGATCAGGCGCTCGAAATCGTTCTGGATCTTGAGGCTTTGTCTTCAAAGGCACAGATGGAAGCGAACCTCGGCAGCTATCAAAAGCGGATCGGGCATCTGGGCGGTGTCGCCACCGCGCACCTGAGCGAATTGCGGGCGCTGCTGCGTCCGGGCGCTGCGGCTCAGGGATGAAAAGACGTGAGAACGTGGTTTTTCCCGCTTGGCGCGGTTGTGAGCCGTTGCGATGGCGGCAGCGGTGTCGCGGGCTCTCGGCCGGGGACCACCGGCCGACCGCGGCAAGCCTGTGGCGGCCGTATCGGCGAAAGGCTGCGACCCCCCTTTTCGCAGCAGACCCGCTTGGGTCCTTTCTATCGCGGGCCGCAGGGGGCTACGCAGAAGAACCTTGTCCGGTCGGCACGGTCCATTGTTTTCATCTGCTTCCTCTGATGGGCTAATCCGCTATTTCGCTATTTTCGAGCCGCAGCACCCGCTGATTTTTTTAAGTAACCTAAAGGAAGCAACATGTTAATTCGCCTCACCTATGCCAGCACCGCCAGTGACGGTGTCGGCCTCCAGGAGTTCAAGGGCATCTTGCAGCAGGCACAGACCAACAACCACCGGCGTGACCTGACTGGCGTGCTGGCGTTCAACAGCAAGGTGTTTTTGCAGGCGCTTGAGGGGTCGCGCGAACAGGTCAATGAGCTGTATGCGCGGCTGCTGCACGACAAGCGGCATCACACCGTCGCGGTGTTGGACTACGAAGAAATTGAAGAGCGCGAGTGGTCCAACTGGTCGATGGGCTTCGCCGCGCCGGGCGCCGACAACCGGACGCTGTTCATGAAGTATTCCGGCCAAAGCGTGTTCAACCCCTATGCCATGCGGGGTAGCGCAGTCAAAAAGATGCTGACCGAACTGGCCGCGAAGACGATCGCGATGACGGTGCCCGCCGAGCCGACACCGTTGGCCCGCCCAGCAGCCGGTGTGTTTGCGCCCGCTCCAGCGAGCCCGCAGTTCTCCGGCGCGCCGCGTCGCGATTTGCCGCCGATCCGGCCGCCTGCGCCCGTCCCGGCCGCCACCTCAGAGCCGAGGCCGACGTCACCTGCTCCGCTTGCACCGGTAAGGCCAGCCGCAACGAAGACCGACAGCGAGACCTCCATATTCGGACGCTTTCTGAATCGCTAGCGCGCGCGGGCCAGTCTGCACACGATGCACTGGACGGGCACCGGTTCGGCACGGCGCTTAAACCCTCTCGACCCTGTCCAGCGGGCGCTGCCCGACCTGCTCCATTTGCGGCAGCACGGGCGTGGGCTGAATCACCGCGTGGCGGGACGCGAACTCTGCGCGAAACAAACTGGTCTCCCGCTGCGCGAACTGCAGATTGCGGGCGTCAACGGACCGCAAGCTGGCCCTTCCCGTGTCGGCGTGCCACAGGTCCGCGGCGATGTTGCCCAGTTAGGCCTCCATCGCGCACGCCACTGCCGCCAGCGCCGCTGCTCAAGCCATCCGGCAAGGTCATCGTCACGCCAGCCGACGCACGCGGGGGTGTGAATTAATGCGCTTGCAGGCTCCGACCACGGAGCGGCGCGCCGCTCCGCCGGACTGGCAGAGCCCCCTTGTCGCTCAGCGCAGCGGCGAGCAGCGCCGACCTCCGCCTCCAATTCCGGTCGCGGTTTTCGGTGCGCAGCAACTCGAAC
>JAJAYS010000161.1 GCA_026786065.1 Polaromonas sp. | reverse complement strand
TTAGCAAAACAGCCTTATTGCCCAACAAATACGGGCGTATGCAGCTACTTTTTTAATAGCGAAAGATCGCCTTCCAATCCCCCCTATTTTTCTTTGGAGACACCATGCCCCGCACCAGCCAGGTCCTGCTCGACAACCGCCCCAGCGCAGAAGCGCAAGCCAGCAACTTCAAAATGGACACCAGCGACACCGCGCCGCTGCAACCGGGCCAGGTACTGGTGCGGCACCACTTCCTCAGCTTGGACCCTTACATGCGCGGCCGCATGAACGACAGCAAAAACTACGCCGCGCCGCAGGCGCTGGGCGCGGTGATGATTGGCGGCACGGCCGGCGAAGTTGTCGAGAGCCAGTCGCCCAAATTTGCGCCTGGCGACAAGGTAGTCGGCATGGGCGGCTGGCAGCAGTACAGCGTGGTGGGCGCCGACGAGCCGGGTGCCTTGCGCAAGGTCGATACCCGCCAGGTGCCGCTGTCCTATTACCTCGGCGCGGTCGGCATGCCGGGCGTCACGGCCTGGTACGGACTGACGCAGATCATCAAGCCGCAGACCGGGCAAACCGTGGTCGTCAGTGCCGCAACCGGCGCGGTCGGCAGTGCCTTCGCGGCGCTGGCCAAAGCGCGCGGTTGCCGTGCCGTCGGCATTGCTGGCGGACCCGACAAATGCCGCTACGCCGTCGCCGAACTCGGCTTTGACGCCTGTGTCGATTACAAGCTGCACCCGGACGCCGCCAGCCTGTCGGCAGCGCTGCAGCAGGCCTGCCCGTCTGGCGTCGATGGCTATTTCGAGAACGTCGGCGGCATGGTGCTTGACGCGATGCTGCCGCGCATGAACGACTTCGGCCGCATCGCCGTGTGCGGCATGATCGCCGGCTACGAGGGTCGGCCGACCCCGATCAGCTACCCGGCGCTGATTTTGCGCAGCCGCCTGCGCGTCGAAGGCTTCATCGTCTCAGAGCACATGGATATCTGGCCCACCGCGCTGAAAGAGCTGGCAGAGCTGGTCGCCAGCGGCAAGCTCAAGCCACGCGAGTCGGTCGCCGACGGGCTGGATTCTGCGGTCGAGGCTTTTCTGGGCCTGCTGAAAGGCCGGAACTTCGGAAAACAGATCGTCAAACTGGTTTAGGCACTTATTGATTCGGCCCAATGAAGTCTGAAATCGCAGACCCTCGCTCCTACCCTCTCCCATTGGGAGAGCGAGTAATTCGGGGATCAAAAAAAGTCATCATTGAGCCGGATCAATAGTGCACAAGCGCAGCAGACCTCCCAGCCCGGCCCAACGCAGGCCGCAGGGCGTATGCAGGCCTCCTCAACTCTGCAGCGCAGGCCCTCCGAATTGAGTCAACCCACAGGGAAGCACCATGAGCGAATTGATCCTGCACCACTACCCGTCGTCGCCGTTTTCAGAGAAGGTACGGTTGATGCTCGGCTACAAAAAGTTGGCCTGGAAGTCGGTGGTCATACCGGCCATCGCGCCAAAGCCCGACCTTAACGCGCTGACCGGCGGCTACCGCCGCACGCCGGTCTTGCAGATCGGTGCAGACATCTACTGCGACACGGCCTTGATCGCCGACGTGCTGGAGCACCGCCAGCCGCTGCCCACGCTGTACCCGGAGCCGAGCAAGGGCCTGGCGCGCATTCTGGCCCAGTGGGCCGACCACACGCTGTTCTGGACCGCGATGGCCTACAACTTTCAACCCCGGGGCTTCGAGCAGATGTTCGGCAAAACCCGTGAGGTGGCCGACGCTTTTCGCAATGACCGCAAGGCGATGAGCGGCGGCATGATGCGCCTGCGCCCGGATGACGCGGCCGCAGCCTACAAATCGTATGCGCGGCGCCTGTCCGACATGCTGGACGACTGGCCATTTTTGATGGGGGAGACGCCCTGCATCGCCGACTTCGCGGCCTGCCACCCGCTGTGGTTCACGCGGGTGCGCACGCCGGTGCTGGACGACATTTTGAGCGCCACCCCGGCAGTTCTGGAGTGGCTGGACCGGATGCAGGCCATCGGCCACGGCGATATGCAGGAGTCCAGCGCCGCCGAAGCGATTGCCGTCGCTGCGGCCTGCGCTCCTGCACCGCTGCACGAAGACCGCTTTCAGGACGACCACGGCATTGCGCTCGGCAGCCGGGTCACGGTGGCGGCCGAGAGCTTCGGGCTTGAGACAACCGAAGGCGAGCTGATCGCCGCGACCCGCATGCACTTCACGCTGCGCCGCATCGATGCGCGTGCCGGCGAGGTCAACGTGCACTTCCCGCGCATCGGCTATGTGCTGCGGGCAGTCACGCCGGCATGAGCCAGATCGGCTGGCGCTTCCAGCCTTTCGGGGCGCTGGCGCTGCCGGCACTCTACGAGGTGCTTGCGTTACGCAGCGAGGTTTTCGTTGTCGAGCAGGCTTGTGCCTTTCAAGACCTTGACGGTCTGGACGCGCAGGCCTGGCACTTGCAAGGCCGCAGCGCCGCCGACGGCAGGCTGCTGGCCTACGCACGCTGCCTGCCGCCTGGCGCCAAATATGTCGAGGCCAGCATAGGCCGGGTGGTCACACACGCCTCGGCACGCGGTACCGGCCTGGGCCATGCGCTGATGCGGCAGGCGCTGGACTGCACCGTCCGCGAGTGGGGCCAGCAGGCCATCCGCATAGGCGCGCAGGCGCGCCTCGAAGGCTTTTACCGCCAGCACAGTTTTGAACCGACAAGCCAGTCTTACCTGGAAGACGGCATTGCGCACATCGAAATGCTGCGCCAGGCTGGCGAGCCGGGAAATGCCGGCGCCGGGCGGCAAGGCTGAAGTCGGCACGGTCTTCCCATTGGCAGAATCCATTTTTCCAGGAGCGTTTGCATGATCACCGACTTCAAGAAAAAGACCGCCGTACTGACCGGTGCCGGCTCCGGCTTTGGCCTCGAATCAGCGCGCATCGCCGCGCGCCTGGGCATGCGCCTGGTGCTGGTCGATGTGCAGCAGGACGCGCTGGACGCGGTCAGCGCCGAACTGCAGGCGGCCGGTGCCGAAGTGTTGGCTTGCAGGGTCGATGTGTCCAGTGCCGACGCGATGGACGCGCTCGGGCAGGCGGTGTTGGCACGCTTTGGCGCGCCGCACCTGGTCTTCAACAATGCCGGTGTCGGCGCTGGTGGGCTGATCTGGGAGACCTGCGCCGCCGACTGGCAATGGGTGCTTGGCGTCAACCTGATGGGCGTGGCACACGGCGTGCGGGTCTTCACGCCGATGATGCTGGCCGCAGCCGCACAAGACCCTGCCTGGCGCGGCCACATCGTCAACACCGCCAGCATGGCCGGGCTGATCAACCCGCCCAACATGGGCGTGTACAACGTCAGCAAGCATGCGGTGGTGTCGCTCAGCGAGACGCTCTACCAGGACCTGAAACTGGTCACCGACCAGATCGGGGCCAGCGTGCTGTGCCCGTTTTTTGTGCCTACCGGCATCGACCGAAGCGAACGCAACCGGCCCGCTGCGCTGGCCGATGAACCGGCCACGCCGAGCCAGCGGGTGCAGCAGGCCATGACCGGCAAGGCGGTTGGTTCCGGCCGGGTCAGCGCTGCGCAGGTGGCGCAACTGGTTTTCGACGCCACCGCCGCGAACCGCTTCTACATTTACAGCCACCCCAACGCCATAGCCTCTGTGCAGACCCGGCTTGAAGACCTGCTGCAGGCGCGCAACCCAAGCGACCCGTTTGCCGGCAAGCCCGAGATCGGCGCCAAATTGAAGGCGGCGCTGCAAAGCTGACAGAGGCCCGGGGCAGGGCAGTGCGTTGCATCGCTGGCCCTGGGATTTGCATTTTTAATTTTGAGAGATCGTCACACCATGAAGAAGCATTTTTTATCGGCCGCGCTAATGGCTTCGGCCCTGCTCGCTGGCTGCAACGGCGCGCCCGGCACCGCCGGCAAAGCCGGCAAGACCGGTGCAGGCTCCGAGTCGCTCGCCGTCAGCACCGCTGCGATTGCCAGCGAGGCGGGCGGCTTCAGCGTCGGCCCCACGATGGCGGCGCGTACGGTGTACGTGTTTTTCGATCCGCAGTGCCCGCACTGCAGCGAACTCTGGCGCAACGCCAAACCGCTGAACACCAAAGTCAAGTTCGTCTGGATCCCGGTCGGCCTGATGGGCCCGAGCAGCAGTGCCCAAGGCGCGAGCCTGCTGGCCGCCGCCGATCCGGTGGCCGCGATGGATGAGCACGAGGCTTCGATGACGGCCAAACGCGGCGGCATCGGGGCCGGCAATGCGACCGATGCCCACAAGGCCACGGTCACGAAGAACACCGCGCTGTTCAACCGCTTCGGTTTCACTTCGGTCCCGACCATCGTTTCGACCCATTCGCAAACCGGCGCGCTGGTGAGCAATCAAGGGTCGATGACCAGCGCCGGGTTGAACGGCCTGCTGGGTTTGTAGGCCGCTTGCGGCGCGGGCGGGTCGGGCCTGCCTGACTCGCCGCACGCGCTTAAAGCGCTGCAAGCCCACACGTTTTGTACGCCCCGCACGCCACGAACGCGCGGCGGGGGTTCAGGATGCGCCTTGCCCACAGACTCCGGCCTGACTTGGTACTTGAGGGTTCAATCAGTCTAAGGCCCTTATTTTTTGGGCGTTAGCAGCTATCTAAATGATAGCGAATGGATGCCTCCCCCCATCCACCCGGCCGCACCGCAGGCGCGCACGCCCACGCCTGCAGCTGAGCCATCACCCCATCGGTTCAGGGTCGCCGACGTCATTGACCGGTGCGACCCAGGCTTCGCGCATCTTCATCGGCTCATTGCCGTCCTCGTCCTTCATCATGGTTTTGAGGAAGGCAATGAAAGCGGAGCTGTTAAGTCCCGCCGACTCCGGTACTTCGTTGCTGGCGGCAGTCTGGCCGCCGGTGCCTGGGTTGTTGGCAGTGGACGGGTTGTCGCCTGAACTGCCGCCGCCGCCGCCGCAGCCGGCCAGCGCCAGCAGGGCAGCCAGCGGCAGGGCAGCGGCACACTTCACTAATTTTTTCATGGTGTGTTCCTTTCGTCGTTACGGGGCCGGCGGGTAAACCGTGCCGGGTGCGGCAGGGGGATTGAAGTTGCCTGGAATCGGCGTCGTCAAATATGGAAAATTGGCGTAGTAGTTCGCCGCGCTCTTGCGCACACCGTCGGTCAGCGCGGCGCCGCCGGCAGGTGCGTCGGATGGCTTGCAGCCGACCTTCAGCGTGTCGGTAGCGCCGGTCAAAACGCACAGCGCCCCCATCGACACGCGCAGCGACAGATCGACTACGTCGTCGCCCGGCCGGCGCCCATTCGGGAAGCCTGCGCTGTCCATACCCGCTACCCCCAGCGCGTTCTGATTGCCAGCCGGGGTGGCCAGTGTACGGGTGTTGAGCCGCAGCATCTCGCCGGGTACAACGTTGGCCGGCTGGTTCACACCCTCGATGCCTTTCAGGAACACCGTCACCAGGTCGGTACGGGGAAAGTTGGTCGGTGCGGGCGCGGATGGAAACAGCGACTGAATCACCGCAGGCAGCACCGGGTTGGTCACATAGTCGGCGAAGTTCGACAGATCGTTTTTCGGGCGGGAGGCGTTGAACTTGTCCTTGTCGTCAAGGCCGATGATCAGTTCGTTGACCAGTGGCATGCCCAGGCGCGACACCTGCGTCCAGGAGCCGCCGTGGCGCCGGTTCTTGTTCATGCCGCTGGACGGTGAGCCGTCAAGCAGGCGCCCCTGGCGGAGGCTGGCGGTCGTGTAGCCCCCGATCACTGGCTCGTTGCCGTTGGTCACGCACGAAATCGGCAGTTCCATCGCCAGCGTGCTGACGTTCTTCGACTCCAGGTCGTTGTTGTTGCCGCCGGTTTCCGGGCCGAGGGGGTTCAGGTTAAACAGATCGAACGCCTTGCCCACCGCAATATAAAAAGGCTCTTTGCGTTGGCCGACAAAGACCTTGGCCGGCGTGGCACAGCCGGGAATCGCAACGTCGTAAACATGCTGGTTCGCGTAAGTTGCGTAGCCGGTGGCGCTGCCAAAAACCTTGTCGCCGATGTTGTCCGCCGGTTTGTCGAACACCGACGCGCCGCCGTGGCGGTTGGTGACTTTGGTGCGCTCAGAGGTTTCTCCACGGCGCTTGCCGCGCAGCACATCGACGGTGAAGGTCTCGCGAACATTCAGGCTGGCCGGGTTGACGCCGGAGATCGGTCCGCTGTTGATCAGCGGGATCTTTACCTGCTTGCCACCGACGTTCAAGGCGCCGCCTTTGGAGGTATTTTTGAAACGGAATTGAAAGGTCAGGTCATCTTCGGCGTCGCCGTTTTTGTCGATGTGAATCTCATACAGGGCGTTCTCGTCGAACATGTAGAAGTTCGGGCCGCCTTGCGGGTCCTGAAACGGCTGGTAATTGGCCAGCACGGTCACGTAATCCTGCCGGCCGGTTTCGTAGCTTCGGAACATGTAGAAGTCGGTGCCATCGACCTTGGGTGAGCTGGTGATGAAGGGGGCCTCGCGGTGACTCGAAGCGCTGGCCGGAACAGCCAGCAGAGCCACGCCGAGGCCGAGGCCGAGGGAGCCGATCAGGGTGGCCAGCGGCCTGCGCTGCAGGCGCGGCTGCAGGCCGGAAGTAAGACGGTTTTTCATTGCAAATCCTTTTCCTGTGGTGAACCAAGTGGTGGTGAATCGGTGCCGGTCAAACCGGAGCCGCTGACCCTCAAATCCAGATTTACTTGGGGGTCTTGGCAGACCTGCAGCTTGACCGGTATTTGAGGGATCAGGGGGCATCCTCTGTGCGCAGCCTGCCTGACGCGGTGCGGTGAATTCGCGTGCGAACGTAGTCCCATGCGAAGCCTGGGGCGGCGTCGTGGTCAAGGGCTCGGTGTCTTTTCTTACATCCGGCAGGCCACCCGTTCCTGCGCTTGAAAGCGCCCTGCCTTGCGGATCATTTCCACTCCCTCGCAAGCTTTGCTTGATGGCGCCCCCATCCTTTTCGCCTGCACCGCGCGCGATGCACCCCTGCTCACCAGCTTGCACTGCGATACCCCCAAAAGACCGCCGATGCATCAAATCCAACCGGGCGCAGCCGCGGGAATTTCCGGCGGCATCAGTCGGCGCGCTGTTTTCCAGGCGAGTGCCGCCGCACTGGCGTCGCCGCAACTGACCGGTCCGGTCGCGGCCCAGCCTGCTGCGGCGGTCGCCCTAATGGCCGCTCCTGCTGCGACCGCCTGACCGCCGGTGATGGTCCGCATTAAGTTGCAGGTCAATGGCAAGGCGTATCCGCTCAACATTGATGGGCGAACTTCGGTTCTCGATGCGCTGCGCGAAGACATTGGCCTCAAAGGCTCCTAAAAAAAGGCTGCGACCACGGCCAGTGCAGTGCCTGCACCGTGCTGATAAACGGCAGGCGCGACGCGGTGGTGGACAAGCGCTTCGGCAAATTCGTCAACCACGATCTGGACGCACACCACGTTCCGGCGCATGCCGTCATTCCAGCCATCAAAATTCACTTTTTGCCCAAGGTCGATGACGAGGCGAATCCGCTAAATATCAAGAGCGTCGGCGAGTTGGGCATTTGTGGCGCCGGTGCGGCGGTGGCCAACGCGATCTACAACGCCGGTGGCGTGCGGCTCCGCAACTACCCAATGAAGCTGGACAAGGTGCTGGCCCGGCTTGAGCGCGCTGGTTCGGCATCAAAAATGCTTGAAATCCAGCAAATACGGGCGTAATAAGGTATTTAAATAATAGCGACAGGCGCGGCCTTTCGGGGCTCTGGCAATGCTCAGCGGCGTTGCGTTGCTGACGCACTCTGGCACCCCTACGGCCGGGCTGTCTCGGGGGCGGCCTTGGGCCCACGGTCGGCCAGCGCAACTCGTGCCTCCAGCAGGGCGTGTATCCCAAAAAACAACTGCTTACATGATGGCCTACTTGGGTGTTCCGGTACCTATTCACCATTCCTGGGGAAATAGTGCCGAAAAAAACTAAAAGTAGTTCTAAAGAACCTGTAAAAAACCTTTTTTGGCTTGTCAGCGGCGTTCTGTCTTACATCAAAGGTGAGAAAAATTGGGAACAATACAGAAAAATTCGAGTGCTTGAGGTGTTGGAAATTGTTAAAAATAACACGTGGCTAAATCCGCTTCAAATTGAAATGCAGTCGATTCAGGTCAAGTGAAGGGAATGGAAAAAAATGAGCAACTTTGTGTCAAATAGTTTCGATGGCGAATCCTCGCAGCCAGTCATGCAAAGGCCGGTGCCACGCGACGTGGCCGATGAGCCGTCGTCCCGATGGCCGGACTTTCTGACGGGGCAGGCGTCCAGGCCGGTTCAGGTCGTACTGATAGACGACGACGCAAACATCCGCAACACCATGGCCTACGAGTTGCTCCAGGATTTGCGCTGCGACCTGGTCGCCCAAGCTGGCAGCGTCCGAGAGGGCAAGCGTCTCATCCAGCGTTACGCGTTCGACGTCATGCTGGTTGATCTCAAGCTCGGTGACGGCACCGGCTTCGACCTGATCACCTACATGAAGCAGGTGCGCCCGATGGCCGAGGCTGTGGTCATCTCCAACATGGAAGACGAGCAACATGCGCTGCGCGCTTTTGAACTGGGGGCGACGGGCTACCTGATCAAGAACTCCTGGTTTGGCAACATCCCTCAGGCGGTGTTGCAGGTGGTCAACGGCGGCGCGTCGATCACGCCCAATCTGGCCCGCAGGTTGTTGCAGCGGCTAGAGCAGCCGGTTGAGAAAAGCCTGCCCGCAGAGGGCACCAAGGCCGTACTGTCTGATCGTGAAAAGGGCGTGCTCAAAATGGTGGCCGGCGGCTACACCAGCGGCGAGATTGGCTGCAAGCTGATGATCAGCTCCCAGACCGTCAGCACCCATCTGAAGAATATCTACCGCAAGCTGCAGGTCAAAACCCGGGCCCAGGCGGTAATTTCCGCAGCCCAGCGTGGATGGGTTTAAGGCGCAGCCGGCGTCAGCTTGCAGCGCTGGCTACTGCCCGAAAACCCGCAGCTCCGCCACCGAGATAAACGCAGCAGCGCCGCCCGGTGCGCCGTAGATGCGAACGGCGTCCCCGCTCATCGGCGCAAATTGCAGGCTGTAGGTTTCGTAGTTGATGCCGTTGTTCACGCCAGGGTAGGCCGGAGTCGAGGTC
>JAJAYS010000160.1 GCA_026786065.1 Polaromonas sp. | reverse complement strand
GGCGTGGCCGGCGTGGGCGGGACGCTGCTTGGCGGCTGCGCGGCCGACCGCTTCGGCGCGGTGCGCGCCATGCGGGTGCAGCTGACGCTGCTGGTGACGATGATGGCCGTGCTGCCGCTGACACGCGGCCACCCGCTGGCTACCCAGGTCACGCTGACGGTATGGGGTCTGGCGGGCTTCGGCCTGATGACGCCGCAGCAAAGCCTGCTGGCCAGCCTGTCGGCCGCGCAGGCACCGCTGCTGCTGAGCCTGAACGCGTCGATGCTGTATGTCGGCACCGCCCTGGGTGCGGTTATCAGCGGCGCGCTGCTGGAGCCGCTGGGACTGGCCCGGCTTGGCTGGGCCGGCCTGCCTTTCGGGCTGCTGGCGCTGCTGACACTGGCGTTTGACCGGGCCGGGCCGCGCCCTTTGCCGTCAGCGGCGGCGTCCCCGGCGCGCTGAATCGTCAGGGGCAACGCCGCAGCCCAGACATGCCGCCGCCCTGGCTTGGTTTGTGCCGGCTGCAGCGGTACCGCGCCGGCCGGCTGGTACAGTGCCGCGAGGGCAGTGCGCGCCCTGCCGGAACAGGACCCCCAGCCTCCGACTGCGCACTGGCACAACAATTGCGGTCGGGCAAACCCGTGAACTTCCAGAATGACAGCACGGTATTCTGGGAGTGACACCGAGACCTCCTTCCGCTCGCTACTCCCCCGTCCTACTTACCCGGAGCCCCTCCATGACATCGTTTCTCAAGCGCAGACAATTTGTCGCCTCGGCGGTCGCACTGGCCGTCGCACTGGCCGTCGCCCTGCCCGGCCTGGCGCTGGCGCAGGCCAAAATGAAAGTCGCGGCGATCTACACCGTGCCCTTCGAGCAGCAATGGGCCGGCCGCATCCACAAGGCACTCAAGGCCGCCGAAGCGCGTGGCGAGATCGAATACAAGGCGACTGAAAACGTCTCCAACGCCGACTATGAACGCGTGATGCGCGAATACGCCACCGCCGGCAACCAGCTGATCGTCGGCGAGGCCTTCGCGGTCGAAGCGGCCGCCCGCAAGGTCGCAAAAGACTTTCCTAAAACATCGTTTCTGATGGGCTCATCGGGCAAGGTGCAGGCGCCCAACTTTTCGGTTTTCGACAACTACATCCAGGAGCCGGCCTACCTCAGCGGCATGATCGCCGGCGGCATGACCAAGAGCAACAAGATCGGCCTGGTTGGCGGCTTCCCGATACCCGAGGTAAACCGCCTGATGAACGCCTTCATGGCCGGTGCCAGGGAAACCAACCCCAAGGTCGAATTCAGCGTCGGCTTCATCAACAGCTGGTTTGATCCGCCCAAGGCCAAGGAAGCCGCCTTCGCAATGATCGATAAGGGCGCCGACGTGATGTACGCCGAGCGTTTCGGTGTCAGCGACGCGGCGAAGGAAAAAGGCAAACTCGCCATCGGCAACGTGATAAATACCCAGGACAAGTACCCCGACACCGTGGTCTCGTCCGCCCTGTGGAACATGGAGCCGAGCATCGACCGTGCGCTCAAGCTGGTCAAAGACGGCAAGTTCGCTGCCGAAGACTACGGCCCCTATTCCATGATGAAACACAAGGGCTCGGAGCTGGCGCCGCTGGGCACCTTCGAGAAGAAGATTCCGGCGGACATCGTGAGCAGGGTCAGGGCAAGGGAGTCGGACATCCTGGCCGGCAAGTTCAGCGTCAAGGTGGACGACGGCCAGCCCAAGTCGGGCAAATAAGCTCCCCTGCGCCGGGCTTCGCCCGTCTTCCCCCCCGGGGGGACGCCGTTAGCGGCCCGGCGAAGCCGGTTTCGCGACGGCCGCTGGCACATACCCTTTCGATCCGATGGCCCCCGCGCCCGTTCTCAAGCTCACTGGCATCACCAAGCGTTTCGGCGCACTGGTGGCCAACGACGCGATCTCGCTGCAGCTGCAGGCGGGTGAGGTGTTGGCGCTGCTTGGGGAAAACGGCGCCGGCAAGTCCACGCTGGTGTCGATTCTGTTCGGCCACTACAGCGCCGACGAAGGCGACATAGAGGTCTTCGGCCAGCCGCTGCCGTCCGGCCAGCCCCGCGCAGCACTGGCCGCCGGCATCGGCATGGTGCACCAGCACTTCACGCTGGCCGACAACCTGAGCGTGCTCGACAACGTGATGATGGGCAGCGAGCCGTGGTGGCAACCTTTCTCACGCCGCAGCGCCGCGCGCGCGAAGCTGCGGGACGTGGCGCAGCGCTTCGGCCTGCCGGTGGCGCCGGATGCGAAGGTCGGCAACCTGTCGGTCGGCGAGCGCCAGCGTGTGGAAATCCTGAAAGCGTTGTACCGGGGCGCGCGCATCCTGATCCTCGACGAACCCACCGCCGTGCTGACGCCCCAGGAAAGCGAGGCGCTGTTCGCCACGCTGGGGCAGATGGTAGCCGGGGGCCTGTCGATCATCTTCATCAGCCACAAGCTCGGCGAGGTGTTGCGTGTGTCGCACCGGGTGGCGGTGCTGCGCGGCGGCAAACTGGTGGCTGAGGCGCCGAGCGCAGGAACCAGTCAGGCGCAACTCGCGCAGTGGATGGTCGGCCATGCCGTCAGCACCACGCAGCGCCGGCCCAGCGCGCAGCGCCAGCCCGGAGCGAGCGTCGGCGCCGCCGTTTGCACGCTGGACGCGGTGAGCACGGCGGGCAGCGGTCGCGACCGGCTGGACGGCGTGTCGCTGGAGCTGCGCGCCGGCGAAATCGTGGCGATTGCCGGTGTGTCCGGCAACGGCCAGCTTGCGCTGGCCGACCTGCTGTGCGGCACCCGCGCCGCCAGCCAGGGCAGCGCGCAATTTCTTGGAAAAGCCCTGCCCGCCTCGCCGGCCCGGCTCGTCACGCAGGGCGTCGCGCGCATTCCTGAAGACCGGCACGCCGTTGGCTTGATCGGCGACCTCAGCGTCTGGGAAAACGCCGTGTCCGAGCGCTTGCGCAGCCCGGCGTTTTCAACAGCGTTGTGGATCAGGCGCAGGGCGGCGCAGGCGCATGCGGCGCGCATCGTGCGCGCGTTCGACGTGCGCGGCGGTGGCCCGCAGTCTGCGGCGCGCTCGCTCTCGGGCGGGAACATGCAAAAACTGATTCTGGGCAGAGCGCTGGTTGCGCCCGACGCCGGTGTTTCCGCCGCACCTGCGCCCAAACTCATCGTCGCCCACCAGCCGACCTGGGGCCTGGACATCGGCGCCGTGGCCTATGTGCAGCAGCAACTGCTCGCCGCGCGCGATGCCGGCGCAGCGGTGCTGGTGATTTCCGATGACCTGGACGAGGTGCTGGCGCTGGGTGACCGTGTGGCCGTCATGCACGCCGGGCAACTGACCGGGGCGCTGCCCGCTGGAGCCTGGACGCGCGAGGCGATCGGGCTGGCGATGGCGGGGGGCGGAATCGGCGGCGCGCTTACCCCAGCCCTCTCCCCGAACGAGAGAGAGGAAGAAAAATGAAACCAATCCGTCGCCCTGTTCCCGTATTGCTCCCTCGCTCCCTCGGGGTGAGGGCTGGGGTAAGGCGCTGCAGAGGTCGTTCGCGATGAGACTCGAAAGGCGCACCGTCACCTCGCCCGCCGCCCTTGTCCTCGCGCCGATTGGCGCCATCGCCTTCACGCTTGCCATCAGCGGCCTGCTGGTGATCTGGGCCGGCGCACCGCTGGGGCAAACCTACGGTCTGCTGTTCAAGGGCGGCTTTGGATCGGTATTTGCGCTCAGCGAAACCCTGACCCGGGCGACCCCGCTGATCCTTACCGGACTGGCCGCCACCGTGGCCTTCAAGGCGCGGCTGTTCAACATCGGGGCGGAAGGCCAGCTTTACGCCGGCGCGCTGGCCGCCGTGGCAGTCGGCGGCCTGCATGGCGGCGCAGGTTTTGGGCTGCCGCACTGGCTGCTGTTTGCGGCGATGCTGCTGGCCGCTGCGCTGGCTGGCGCGCTGCTGCTGCTCGGCCCGGCGTTGCTGAGGGCGCGCTTGGGCGTGGACGAGGTCGTCACCACGCTGCTGCTCAACTTCATCATGCTGCTCTTCGTGTCGATGATGCTCGACGGCCCGATGAAAGACCCGACCGCCATGGGCTGGCCGCAAAGCGTGGGGTTAATTCCCGAACTGGAGCTGTCCAAACTGGTGCCGCAGACGCGGCTGCACACCGGTTTGCTGGTGGCCGCCGGACTGGCGCTGGCACTGTGGACCTTTTTGAAGTTCAGCGTCGCCGGCTTCGACATCCGCGCCGTCGGTGCCAATGCCAAAGCTGCCGCGTTCGCCGGCGTGCCGGTGACACGCACGGTGCTGCTGGTGGCGCTGCTGTCGGGCGGCCTGGCCGGTCTTGCCG
>JAJAYS010000159.1 GCA_026786065.1 Polaromonas sp. | reverse complement strand
GTCTGTAATCAGCCGGGCTCCGGCGGTCCGCTGGGTTGTTTTTCTTAGCACTTAGCCGGGCTATCGGCTGCAAAAAGACGCCTTGCGGCCCATCCCGATCCGGCTGCCACAGTCCCCCCGAGGCTATGCAGAGGGTCCCTTGGGGGGTCAGGTTGAATACTGCGCTATGGGGCGCAAATAATAGGTGCGGCCTAGAATTGCGGGACGCAGCCGCTGAAGTGGTCGAAATGCGCTTGTGCGCATCCGGCTCCAGTCTCTTTGCGTAGATGCTGTCCAGGAGTACCCCATGCTTTACCCCGAACTGTTCAAACAACTGGAGTCTGTCCGCTGGGACATGGACAAAGACATTCCGTGGGCGAGTTTTGTCGCCGACAAGCTGTCCGACGAGCAGGCCCAAACGATCAAGATGAACGCCATCACCGAATGGGCCGCCTTGCCAGCCACCGAAATGTTTTTGCGCGACAACAAGGACGACAGTGATTTTTCCGCTTTCATGTCGATCTGGTTTTTTGAAGAACAGAAACACGCGCTGGTCCTGATGGAATACCTCAGGCGCTTTCGTCCCGAGTTGGTGCCGACCGAAAAAGAGCTGCACGAAATCCGCTTCGAATTCGAACCGGCTCCGGCGCTCGAAACGCTGATGCTGCACTTTTGCGGTGAGATTCGGCTGAACCACTGGTATCGGCGCGCCAGCGAATGGCATACCGAGCCGGTCATCAAGCAAATCTACACCCAGCTCAGCCAGGACGAAGCGCGCCACGGCGGCGCCTACTTGCGCTACATGAAGCGCGCCATCAACAATTTCGGCAACGAGGCCAAACAGGCTTTCTCCAAGGTCGGCGTGCTGATGGCCAGTGCGCGCCGCACCGCGCAGGCGCTGCACCCGACCAATCTGCACGTCAACAAGACGTTGTTCCCGCGTGACACCATTCAAAGCCGGCTGCCCAACCCGGACTGGCTGGAACACTGGCTTGACACACAGATTAAGTTCGACGCGGTCTGGGAGGGCAAAGTGGTTGATCGCATCCTGCACAACATGAGCCTGCTGCTGAACCAGAGCTTTAAAACCGTGCAGGAACTCAACCGCTATCGCAAGGAAATCGGCCGTGAACTGGCCGTTGCCGGGCCCGACGGCAAACCGACTCCGGCCTAGAGTGGTTTCGCGCGCCGGGCGGAAAGTGACACCGCGTTTTCCCGACCGGCGCAGCCTTGCACGGGCCTTCGACAGCGGCGCTGCGGCACGATGGCGTTGGGCCGTGCGCTTCCCTGCGCAACCCTCCGCCGGCATCATCTGTGTCTGATCGCCCGGAACACGCCCCCGGCTTGCCAAGCCCCGGCCAACCCGGTTTTTTCGACAAGATCACCCCCCGGTTTGAGGTCGCTGCCCGCCTAGCCTCGCTGCCCCGGCCGATTGTGTTCACCAACGGCGTGTTCGACGTGCTGCATCGCGGTCACGCGACCTACCTGGCCCAAGCGCGGGCGCTGGGCGGCAGTCTGGTTGTTGCGCTGAACACCGACGCGTCGGCACGCCGGCTCGGCAAAGGCCCGGACCGCCCGCTGAACCACGAGGCCGATCGTGCCGCCGTCGTGGCGGCGCTCGAATCGGTCAGTCTGGTGACTTTTTTCGACGAGAACACGCCGCTCCAACTGATAGGCGAGATCAGGCCCGACCTGCTGGTCAAAGGCGGCGACTACGACATGGAGAGCCTGCTTGAAACCGCCTTGGTCAAAAGCTACGGTGGCCGGGCCCTGGCCATCGCGTTCGTCAACGGGTTTTCGACCACCGCACTGGTAAGCAAGATCAAAGCCGGCTGATCAACGGCCCGGCGCCAGGCACCTGCTGAAAACGCGGCGGCCTCTGGTGTGCCGCACGCGTTGGCCGACCGCTCAGTGGGGCGTCGGCTCGTCGTTCAGCCAGTTGCGGTAATCCGGGTCGCTCGGCAGCGTCCACATTGCCAGCGCCACGACCGCAGCGCCGGTGATCAACGCACTCAACACGGCCTGCCGCTGGCCAGCGAACCCCGCCACCCAAGGGGACTCCATAAGCCACAAGCCGACCAGGGCTTCACTCCACTCCTCCCAGGCTCGGGGAACCAGCATGGCGCCCATCGTCACCGCAATCAGCGCCAGCCCGACCAGCACCGCGTTCGATGTCAGCGCCGGGTCGGCCTGAACGCCGAGGGCCCACGGAGACAACACAGTCCACGCTCCAAGCAGGGCGTTGACCGCATCCTGCCAATGGCTTCGGATGTTTCATTACAGCTCCTCCAGAACTGGCCAGCCAAGACGCCAGCCAAGACGCCTGGACTACTTTTTCAGCGTGTTGGTTCCGCCTCTAGCGTCAGCGCCTCGGCAGGAGCGGGCAAAGCGGCCACGGCGGCCGGGGCGGGCCGCAGTCCCAGCCTGGCGGCCATCCGACCAATGAAGTGCTCCAGATCGTCGAGGTAGGTAAACACCGCCGGCACCACCAGCAAACTGAGCACGGTCGAGGTGATCAGCCCGCCGATCACCGCCACCGCCATCGGCGAGCGAAAGCTCGAATCGGCCGTGCCGAAACCAATGGCAATCGGCAGCATGCCCGCACCCATCGCCAGCGTCGTCATCACGATCGGCCGCGCCCGCTTGTGGCAGGCATCGAGCAGCGCATCCCTGCGGCTCATGCCGGCCACTACAGGACGGCCATCCTTGCCATCGTTGCCGCGCCGCGCAACGATGGCGTACTCAACCAGCAAAATCGAATTTTTTGTCGCAATGCCCATCAGCATGATCAGCCCGATCAGCGAGGGCATCGAAAAGCTCTTGTCGGCCACCAGCAGCCCGACAAAGGCTCCGCCCAGCGACAACGGCAGCGCCGCCAGAATCGTCACCGGGTGCAGAAAGTCCCTGAACAGCAGCACCAGCACGATGTAGATGCACAGCACGCCGGTCAGCATCGCCAGGCCGAAGCTGGCAAACAGCTCGCCCATTACCTCGGCGTCGCCGACCTCGACCACCTTGACCCCGGCCGGCAGGTTGCGCACCGACGGCAGCGCCTGCACCGCCTTGGTCACGTCGCCCAGCGGCAGGCCCGACAGCTCGATCTCGAAATTGATGTTGCGTGAGCGGTCGTAGCGGTCAATCACCGCCGGCCCGCCGGCCATCTGCAGTGTCGCGACCTGCCCGAGCGCCACCGGCCCGGCGCCGGGCCGGCTGCTGGGCACCGTCAGCCGCTCGAGCACGCTCAGGTCCTGGCGCGCCGCAGCGTCGAGCTTGACGACGATGGGAACCTGGCGCTCCGGCAGATTCAGTTTGGGCAACGCCACGTCGTAGTCGCCCTGGGTGGCGATACGCAGCGTCTCACCGATGGCGGCGCTGGTGACGCCGAGGTCGGCGGCACGGGCAAAGTCCGGCCGCACCGCGATCTCCGGGCGAATCAAACTGGCGCTCGATGCGACGCTGCCCAGGCCCGGCACGGTGCGCAAATCTTTCTCGACAGCGCGCGCGGCGGTTTGCAGCGCGACCGGATCCTCGCCGGTCAGCACCAGCACATACTTTTCACCGGAGCCGCCCAGGCCGACTTTGCTGCGCACTCCGGGCAGCGGCTCCAGCGCGGTGCGAATGGCGTTTTCGATGCCCTGTTTGCGCGGCCGCTGGCTGCGCTCGGAAAGCAGCACCGTCAGCGTCGCCTTGCGCGTCTCGGCGATGCCGGCATTGGCAAACGGGTCGCTGCCCGCGCTGCCGCCGCCGATGGTGGTATAGATGGATTTGACGTGTTCGACGCTGGCCACCATCAGCCGCGCGCGCTCGGCGGCGGCGCGGGTCTGTGCCAGAGTGGAACCGGGCGGCAACTCCAGGTACACCTGCGTCTGCGAGTTGTCGTCGGGCGGGATGAAGCCGGTCGGCAGCAGCGGGATCAGCGCCACCGAGCCGAAGAAAAACGCCGTCGCCGCGACCATCGTCAGCAGGCGGTGCTTCAGGCACCAGCCTGACCAGCGCATGTACACGCGCATCCACGCGGCGTCTTTTTCAGCGCCGACGATGGGTTTGAGGATGTAGGCCGCCATCATCGGCGTCAGCACCCGCGCCACGATCAGCGAGGCGACAACGGCCAGCGCCGCCGTCCAGCCGAACTGCTTGAAGAACATGCCCGGCACGCCGCTCATGAAGGCGGTGGGCAGGAACACCGCGATCAGCGTGAAGGTGGTGGCGATCACCGCCAGGCCGATCTCGTCGGCCGCCTCCATCG
>JAJAYS010000158.1 GCA_026786065.1 Polaromonas sp. | reverse complement strand
GGCTGGCACAAGCGGCGGCGCGCGCGGCCCGGGTGGCCCCGGCGGGGAGGCTCCAGCGGGCGGGTCGGGCGCACCGGCTGGCGGCCGGTCCTCACCAGCCACCACGGTCGGCATCGCCACCGCCGAAAAATCCAGCATCCCCGTCACGCTAGAAGCACTCGGCACGGTGACGCCTCAGGCCACGGTGCGGGTGCGGCCGCAGGTCTCGGGCGTGCTGCAGAAAGTGCTGTTCACCGAAGGCCAGACGATCAAGGCCGGTACGCTGATGGCGACCATCGACCCGCGTCCGTTCGAGCTGGCGCTGATGCAGGCGGTCGGTCAGCGTCAGCAGGGCGAGGCGCAACTCGGCGGCGCCCAAGTGCAGCTCGAACGCTTCAAGACCCTGCTGGCGCAGGATTCGATTGCCCGGCAGGAAGTCGATACGCAGGCTGCGCTGGTCAGGCAGCTCGAAGGCACGATGAACGTCAACAAGGCGGCCGAAGGCACGGCGCGGCTGAACCTGGCCTATACGCGCATCGTCGCGCCGGTGTCGGGCCGGGTCGGCCTGCGCACCGTCGATGTCGGCAACGTGGTGGCCAGCAGCGACGCCAACGGCATTGCGCTGATCACCCAGATCGCGCCGATCGACGTGGTGTTCTCGGTGCCGCAGGACCGGGCCGGCGAATTGCAACAGGCGCTGGCTTCCGGCGGCGGCGCGATGAAGGCGACGGCATTCGACCGGACCCGCAGCACGGCGCTCGAAGTCGGCCAGTTCGCATCGCTCGACAACCAGGTCGATATTGCGACCGGCACGGTGCGGGCCAAGGCGCGCTTTGCCAATGCCGCACTGGCGCTGTTTCCGAACCAGTTCGTCAATGTGCAGTTGGTGGTGCGCAACCTGGTCGATGTGGTGACGGTGCCGCTCAACGCGGTGCGCTACGGCACTTCCGGCGACTATGTGTATGTGCTCGATGCGGTGGAGCGCACGGTGGCGCTGCGGCCGGTCAAGCGCGGTCTGGCGACGGCCGAGAAAGTCGTCATCACCAGCGGCCTTAAAGCCGGCGAGCAGGTCATCACCGAAGGCGCCGACCGTTTGAAGGACGGTGCCCGGGTGGCGCTGCCCGGCGATGCGCCACGGGCACCCCGCGATGCGGCCAGCGGGCCACGCGGCAAACGTGGGCAGGCCGATCCTGCCCAGGCCGCAGGCGATGCCGCCTCGCGGCCGCGCCGGCCGGCTTCTGCGGCGGAAGCGCCATGAACCCGGTGAACCGCGCTGCGTCGAAAGCACGCTGGCGCCTGATACGGCCCGGCACATGAGCCCGTCCCGCCCCTTCATCGAACGCCCGGTGGCCACCGGGCTGCTGATGCTGGCGATCGTGCTGGCGGGCATCGTCGGGTTCAAGTTTTTGCCGCTGTCGGCGCTGCCTCAAGTCGATTACCCGACGATCCAGGTGCAGACGCTCTACCCCGGTGCCAGCCCGGAGGTGATGGCGCAAACCGTGACTGCGCCGCTGGAGCGCCAGTTCGGCCAGATGGCCGGCCTGTCGCGCCTGAGCTCGAATAGCGCATCAAGCGTGTCCATCATCACGCTGCAGTTCGACCTGGGGCTGACGCTGGACGTGGCCGAGCAGGAAGTGCAGGCCGCCATCAACGCCGGCGGCTCGCTGTTGCCGGCCGACCTGCCCGCGCCGCCGGTATATGCCAAGGTCAACCCGGCCGACGCACCGGTGCTGAGCCTGGCGATTACCGCCGACACGCTGCCTTTGACCCAGGTGCAAAACCTGGTCAACACCCGGCTGGCGCTGAAGATCAGCCAGGTCTCCGGCGTCGGGCTGGTGAGCTTGAGCGGCGGCCAGCGGCCTGCGGTGCGCATTCAGGCCGACACCCGCGCCCTTGCCTCCTACGGGCTGGCGCTGGACACGCTGCGCAGCGCCATTACCTCGGCCAACGCCAACAGCGCCAAGGGCACCATCGACAGCCTGACCCGCTCCTACGCGATCAATTCCAACGACCAGTTGCTGGCCGCCGCCGACTACCGCAATCTGGTTGTCGCTTACCGCAATGGCGCGGCGGTCCGGCTGAGCGATGTGGCGCGGGTCATCGACGGGGCCGAAAACACCCAGCTCGGTGCCTGGTCGGGCAGCAACCTGGCGGACGGCAAACCGGCTTTGACACCGGCCATCATCCTCAACGTGCAGCGCCAGCCCGGCGCCAACGTGATCGCCACGGTCGATGCGATCAAGGCGCGGCTGCCCGAGCTGCAGGCCGGTTTGCCGGCTGCGCTGAAGGTCGAGTTGCTCAGCGACCGCACCCGCGGCATTCGCGCCTCGGTGCTGCATGTCGAGTTCGAGTTGCTGCTGGCGGTGGTGATGGTGGTGCTGGTGATCTTTGCGTTTTTGCGCGACGCCCGCGCCACGCTGATCGCCAGCCTGGCAGTGCCGATCTCGCTGGTCGGCACCTGCGGCGCGATGTACCTGCTCGGCTACAGCCTGAACAATTTAAGCCTGATGGCACTGACCATCGCCACCGGCTTCGTCGTCGATGACGCCATCGTCATGATCGAGAACATCTCCCGGTATATCGAAGAGGGAGAAGCACCGATGGCGGCGGCCATCAAGGGCTCTGCGCAAATCGGCTTCACCATCATCTCGCTGACGGTTTCGCTGGTCGCGGTGCTGATTCCGCTGCTGTTCATGGGCGATGTCGTGGGTCGGCTGTTCCGCGAATTCGCCGTCACGCTGGCCATCACGATTTTAATTTCCGCCGTGGTGTCACTGACGCTGGTGCCGATGATGTCGGCCCGATGGCTTCGTCCACGGCGGCGCGCCGCAAATGAGGCTGTAAGCGCTGTGCCTGGCGCTGTGATGGCGCGCTACGACCGCTCCCTGACCTGGGTGCTGCGCCATCAGGGCCTGACGCTGCTGGTCGCGCTGGCAACGCTGGCGCTGACGGTGCTGCTCTACCTGGCAATACCGAAAGGGCTGTTTCCGGTGCAGGACACCGGCCAGTTGCAGGCGCGCATTCAGGCCGACCAGTCGGTGTCGTACGGCCGCATGAGCGAGCTGAGCCAGGCCACCGCGCGTGCCTTGCTCGAAGACCCCGACGTGCAGACGCTCAGCCTGGTCGTCGGCGTCGATGGTGCCAACAACGCCATGCTGCACACGGCGCGCATGCTGATCAACCTGAAGACCGGGCGCAGCAGCAGCCAGAACGAGACGATGGAGCGGCTGAAGACCCGCGCCGCTGCGGTCGCTGGCGTCACGCTGTATCTGCAGCCGACCCAAGACCTGACCATAGACGCCGAAAGCGGGCCGACGCAGTACCGCTTGTCGCTGGAAGGCTCGAACGACAAAACCGTGGTCGAGTGGGCCGGCAAGCTGGCTTCGCGCATGCAGGGTTTGGGCAGCGTGCGCAATGTGTCGCTTGATGCCGGTGCCACCGGCATGGCCGCGCAGATCACGATAGACCGCGACAGCGCGGCCCGGCTGGGCATTGCGACGTCGAGCATCGACGACGCGCTCTACAGCGCTTTCGGCCAGCGCATCGTCTCGACGATATTCACCGAAACCAACCAGTACCGCGTGATTCTCGAAGCCCGGCCCGACGCGTTCGACAGGCCGCAGTCGCTGGGCAGCCTGCAACTCAAAACCGGCTCGGGCAGCAGTACACCTTTATCCAGCATTGCGCGCATCACCGAGCGGCCGGCGCCGCTGCAGATCACCCGCGTCGCGCAGTATCCGGCCACCACGCTGGGTTTCGATGCGGCCCCCGGCCAGTCGCTGGGCAACGCGGTCGAAGACATCCGCCAGGCGGCGCGCGACATCGGCCTGCCGGGCAGCGTCAGCTTGACTTTTCTCGGGGCGGCCGGTGCCTACCAGACTTCGCTCGCCAGCCAGCTGTGGCTGATTCTGGCGGCCATCGTTTGCGTGTACATCGTGCTCGGCGTGCTCTATGAGAGCTACATCCATCCGCTGACGATTCTTTCGACGCTACCGTCGGCAGGGGTGGGGGCGCTGCTGGCCTTGATGATCAGCGGCTCCGACCTCGGCGTGATCGGCATCATCGGCATCATTTTGCTGATTGGCATCGTGAAGAAAAACGCCATCATGATGATCGACTTCGCCATCGACGCCGAGCGCACCCAAGGCAAGTCGCCGCAGGAGGCGATTCACCAGGCGGCTTTGCTGCGCTTTCGGCCTATCTTGATGACGACGCTGGCGGCGCTGTTTGCGGCGCTGCCGCTGATGCTGGGCTGGGGTGAAGGGGCCGAGCTGCGGCGGCCGCTGGGGTTGGCGATTTTTGGTGGGCTGATAGTCAGCCAGGTGCTGACGCTGTTCACGACGCCGGTGATTTACCTGGCGTTTGATCGGCTGGGTCGGAGGTTTGGCGGCCGGCGGGAGGTGATGGCATGAACCGGCTCTTGCAGGCTGCGGTCCCTGGCTGTCATCCCCGCTCAGGCTGTCATCCCCGCGCCAGCTGTCATCCCGGACTTGAGGAGCCTGCCCCGGACCACGATCCGGGGGGATCCATGCTTGCAGTGGGCGCGCTGCTGGGTTTCGGTGCCGCTCTGTCGCCGCGGCGGGCGACTCACTTTTCTTTGCTTCGCCAAAGAAAAGTAAGCAAAAGAAAGGCGACCCTGGTTGCTGCGTCCCTACGCTGCGCTACGGGCAACCTGCGGTGCTCGCTCCAAGCGGGGTCAGGCACAAACTCGCCTTCGGCTCAAACAAGTGCCTGCCCTGATCCGCTTGAAGCTCCGCTCCTCGGCGCATCCACAAGGGGTTGGGAGGAAGCAGGAGAGGAGAAAGAGAGAAAAAAAGTTAGCTCAGATCGCAGTCGCTATTATTTTCATAGCTGCTTACGCTCATATTCATTAGACTGCAGGCCAGAAATGCTTAAGGAACCGGCCGATTCCCGCTTGTCGGCTGCCCGGCCCGCACTCCTTTCTGCTGCCGTTGGGCAGAGCCAAGCAGCGCAGCGGCAGGCGGATCAGGGCTCGTGCTTGTTTGAGCCGCAGGCGAGTTTGCACGAGACCCCGCCTGGCGCGAGCAGCGCAGGGTATCGCGCAGCGACTCTGACCCCGGCTCGCCTTTTCTTTGCTTACTTTCTTTTGGCGAAGCAAAAGAAAGTAAGTCGCCCGCCGCGGCGACAGAGCGGCACCGGAACGCAGCAGTGCGCCGGTGGCAAGCATGGATCCCCCCGGATCGTGGTCCGGGGCAGGCTCCTCAAGTCCGGGATGACAGCCGGGATAGTCACTCCCGATCCGCAAAAGATCGAAACATGAACCTGTCCGAACCCTTCGTCCGCCGCCCGGTCGCAACCGTCTTGCTGACGCTCGCCATCGCCCTCGCCGGCGTCGGTGCCTTCTTTCTGCTGCCGGTCGCGCCCTTGCCGCAGGTCGATTACCCGGTGATCTCGGTCAGCGCCACGCTGCCCGGCGCCAGCCCCGACACGATGGCCAGCAGTGTCGCCACGCCGCTGGAGCGCCGACTCGGCACCATCGCCGGCCTAAATGAAATGACGTCGATCAGCGGGGTCGGCTCGACCCGCGTCAACTTGCAGTTCGAGCTGAACCGCAACATCAACGCCGCCGCACGCGAGGTGCAGGCCGCCATCAATGCCGCGCGCGCCGACCTGCCGGCCACGCTGCGCAGCAATCCGACCTATCGCAAGGCGAACCCGGCTGCGTCGCCGATCATCATCCTGGCGCTGACCTCCAAGACCCGCACGCCGGGCCAGATTTACGACGAGGTGTCCAACCTGCTGCAGCAAAAAATTGCCCAGGTGCCGGGCGTCGGCGACGTCGAGCTTGGCGGGGGCTCGCTGCCCGCCGTGCGCGTCGAACTCAACACACCGGCGCTGAACCAGTACGGTCTCAGCTCCGAAGACGTACGGGCCGCGCTGCAAGCGTCCAACGCCAACCGGCCCAGGGGCAGCATCGAGAGCGACGGCCAGCGTTTTCAGATTTATTCGGGCGGCGAGTCGGCCGGCGGGGGCCGCAACGCGGCCGACTACAAAAGCATCATCGTGGCTTGGCGCGGCGACGCCGCGATCCGGCTGTCGGATATCGCCAACGTCGAAGACGGGGTTGAAAACATCAACACGCTCGGGCTGTTCAACGGCAGCCCGGCAGTGGTGGTGCTGGTGCGGCGCCAGCCGGCGGCCAACGTCATCGAAACCGTCGATGGCGTGCGGGCGCTGCTGCCCGAGCTGCAGGCCCAGTTGCCGGCCGACGTGACGCTGCAGGTGGCCTCGGACTCGACGCAGTCGATCCGCTCGTCGTTGCGCGAAGTCCAGCTGACGCTGATCATCTCGATCGTGCTGGTGGTGCTGGTCGTCAGCGCGTTTTTGCGCAGCGCCCGGGCCACGCTGATTCCGGCGGTGGCGACCGTGGTATCGCTGCTCGGCACCTTTGCGGTGATGCATCTGCTGGGCTTTTCGCTGAACAACCTGAGCCTGATGGCGCTGACGGTGGCCACCGGCTTTGTCGTCGATGACGCGATCGTCGTGCTGGAGAACACCAGCCGCCACATCGAGGCCGGCATGGACCGCTTCAAGGCGGCGCTGCTGGGCGCGCGCGAGGTCGGCTTTACCGTGGTGGCTATCAGTCTGTCGCTGGTTGCCGTGTTCATTCCGCTGCTCTTCATGGGCGGCCAGGTCGGCCGACTGTTCCGCGAATTTGCGGTGACGCTGTCGGCTGCGGTGCTGATTTCTCTGGTGATCTCGCTGACCACCACGCCGATGATGTGCGCCTGGTTGTTGAAGCCGGACCAAGCCGGCAGCAAAGGGAGTCGGCCCGGACTGGTTGCACGGCTTCTGGAGCGTGGCTACACCGGACTGCTGCGGATCTATGAAGTCAGCCTGGACTGGGCGCTGCACAGCATGGCGCTGGTGATGCTGATCCTGGCTGCGGTCGTCGGGCTGAATGTGTTTCTGTACATCGAGGCGCCAAAAGGCTTTTTTCCGCGCCAGGACACCAGTCAGATCAACGGCGGGCTGCGCGCTGACCGGTCGATCTCCTATCAGGCGCTGCAGCAAAAACTCAAGCAGCTGGTGGACATCATCCGCAGCGATCCGGCGGTCGAAACCGTGGTCGGTTTTACCGGCGGCGCGCGGGCCGGTGGCGGTTTCGTCTTCGTCAACCTGAAGCCGCTCGGCCAGCGCAGCGAGTCGGGCCAGGCCGTCATCAACCGGCTGCGCCCGCAGATGGCGCAGGTCACCGGCGTGCAGCTGTTTTTGAATCCGGTGCAGGACTTGCGCGGCGGCGGGAGGCAAAGCAATTCGACCTACCAGTACACGCTCAAAAGCGACAGCGCAGCCGACATGAGCGCCTGGGCGCTGCGGCTGGCCGACCAGATGAAGCGCCAGCCGGCCTTGACCGACATCGACACCGACCAGCAGGAGAACGGCGTCGAGGTGATGGTGACGGTGGACAAAGACAGCGCGGCCCGGCTAAACATCGGCTCGCGCGAGGTCAACAACGCCCTCTACAACAGCTTCGGCCAACGCCAGGTCGCAACGATTTATTCGGACGTCAACCAGTACCG
>JAJAYS010000157.1 GCA_026786065.1 Polaromonas sp. | reverse complement strand
GTCCACGCTGGCCGAGCCGCGCGCCTGCTTGCGCAACGAATGGCGCAGCGTCACGGCCAGGGTGTCGGTGCGGTTCATCTGCCAAGTGCCAACCAGCTCACTGCGGCCGATGAAGCTTTGGATGCCGGGGTTTTCATCCTCGCCCGCCTCGCCCAGCCGCTCCCAGACCCTGGCTTGCAGGCGCAGGCTGGCGTCCTGGCCCAGGATTTTTTCGGCCGCGCCCAGCAGGTAGGCGCGGTTCCAGCTGCGCGACAGCGGCAGCGCCTGGCCGTTGGACTGGTGCACCAGACCCAGGCCAGAGAGCCGGTAGTTCCAGACGCCGGGCAGCGCGATCTGGTGCGGGTACACGTAGATCAGCTCGGGCTCATGGTCGGTGGTGCGAAACGGCCGAGACAACGCCGAATTGAAAAGCTGCCAGTAGCTTTTCTGTGAATACGCGACCCACAGCGAGTCTTGGTCGCCGTCGTCCCCGACGTCGCTTTTCAACAGGCTTTTGGCCACCTTGGTGCGCACCGACAGCTGAATCTTGGTCTCGGTCCGGCCGTATCGCTCGGCCGTCAGCGCGGTCGCGCCCAGCCCGGTTGATGTCTGCTGGTTGTTCGCCGTGTTCGACACCACCAGCGACGCCACCAGCGGGCGAAAACCGCGCAGGTCGAAATTGCCGCAATCGGTGGCGCGCTGCAGTTCCCAGAAGCGCGACAGCTCCGAATAGGCGTTGTTGCGGCAGCCGATCGGTTTGCCGTCCGGCGCTTCGGTGTTCAGCGACGGCAACAGCAACACCGGCATCGCCGGCTGGCCGGTGGCCGGGTTGGCCGGAGCCTGCGTAGTTTCGGCTGGCGGGGTGTTGGCGGGGTTCTGCGAGGCGGCCCAATCCTGATAGCACGTGAGCTGCGCTGCGGCTTCGCCAGCCATCGCCTGGCAGACCTGCCAGCCGAGCGCGGTGGCGCGACTGGCTGCCGCACCGGGTGGCGGCGGCGCGGTCTGGGCCAGGGCGGCTGTGGGCGTGCAGAGCGCGAGCGCCAGCGCCAGCCCGCTGGTTACGAAGGCGCCAGCCGTTCGTGCACCAAATCCCGCGCCAGGGCTTGGGCGCTGGCGCGGCGCAAGCGGCAGGGCGCGCGTTGCGTTGGTCACATGAGCCGCGCAAACGGCGTGATCGCGGTTGGCGCGGTAAGTGCGGTAAGTGCGGTAAGTGCGGTAATAAGTGCGGTAAGGGCTGGAGCGGTGTGGCAAGGTCATGGGGCGGGCAGCCTCTAAGGTGGTTCTTGAACGGATCGTCGGCGGAGCGGGAAAGAGTTTTTTGGGGTCTTGAAAGGGTCCTGAAAGGGCCGTGAAAAGTTCGTCACTGGCTGGTGGCCGGGCGGTGAAGCCTGGTCAATGCAATGCGGCCGCAGCGGTTCAGGGTTACCGCGTCAGCCGGAACGGCAGCTCTGCGGCGCCGTCGCGCGCGGTTTGGCTGGTGTCTTTCCACAAGCCACGAAATTCGCGGCCGCAGGAGCCTTCGACCATGTCGGCATTCCAGGTTCCGGTGATGCTGATGCGGTCCGACGACTCATCGAGTATCAGCACCCCGTCCTCAAAGTCGCCGGCCAGCGCTGCGCTGGCGGCGTGCGCCGTCGGGTCGTCTTTGGCGGCGGCCAGTTCCCGACCCACCGTGCCGGCCAGGCTGTCTGAAAACTCGGAATGGCGCTGCAGCAGCAGGGTGGCACGCGCCGGCAGGCCGGGCGGCGGGTTGCTGAATTGCGCAGTCCAGCGGCCAAATAGCTGCTCGGCTTTCATCTCGGCGGGCGCCGGGCACGGCTGGGCAGCGGCGCCCTGGGCCAGTGCCGCAGCAAGCAGTAGCGGCAGCGGAAACGCGGCCGGTGAAAGAAAGCTCGAACGCATGCGAAAGCCTCAAAAAAAATTGCAAACCTGAGAAAAGCAAAGTAAGTCGTTTGGCGGCGGGGCGCTGCCCGCGTCCGCGCCGACCGGCAGCCTGACTTGGGTACGCAGTCGGCCGGTTCGGCCTGGGCGGCGCGGGCTTGGCCGGCCGTCCCGACGCGCCTGGAAGCCGCACCAGGCCCGGTGCCTCGATCCCGATCCCGACCTCATCCTAACTTCCGCAAGATGCGTGCGACCTGACGGGCCGAGCCGCCGGGTGGCTGGTTCCACGCTCCCCGCAAGATTTGCGCGACGGGGCGGGGCCTGAGTCCCGGGTCGCCGACTCGGCACTGCAGCGACGGGCTGCCCCGCCAAACCGGCGCGGGTCAGCGCCGCGCCAGCGCCGCCGCAGCCAGCGCATCAAGCGATTTCTTGGCGAACTCGGCGCGCAGCTCCTTCAGTTTCTCGCGCGGGTCTTCGCGCACCGTCGCCTTGTCCAGCGCCATTTCGGCGATGAAGCGGCTCGGTACACCAGCCACCGTGTCACGGCCCTTTTTGCGCTTTTTCAGCCAGTTCACCGCCAGCGTGCGCTGGGCGCGGGTGATGCCGACGTACATCAGCCGGCGCTCTTCCTGCAGGCGCAGCGCAATGGCGTCGCCGTTGCTGCCGTTGTCGTCTTCGAGCTTGAAGGGCAGTAGCCCCTCATTGACGCCGGCCAGCACGACGTGCGGCCATTCCAGCCCTTTCGCAGCGTGCAGCGTCGAAAGCGTCACCACGTCGCGCTCGGTTTCGCGCTCGCTGATGGTGGACAGCAGCGCAATCGTCTGCACCACCTCAAGCAGGGTTTTCTTTTCGGTTTCAAACGTCACCCCGGCCACCCCCGCCGTGTCGTCCAGCTCGCCGCCGCAGCGCTGGGCCATCCAGTCGCAAAAATCCGTTACGTTGCCCCAGCGGGCGGCCGCCAGCTTTTCGCTGTCTTCGCCATCGTACAAATGCTTTTCGTAGCCGATGTCCTTGAGCCAGTCGTTCAGAAAGGGGCGTGCAGCCTCCTCGCCGACGGTGCGGCGGGCGCGGTACTCGAGGTCGTTCAGGGTGCGACCGAACTCGTGCAGCGAGCCGATGGCCTTGGCCGGTATCGCCGAGCCGAGCGAGTGGCTGAACAGCGACTCGAACAGGCTGAGCTTCGACTGGGTGGCGAACCCGCCGAGTGCGCCCAGCGTGGTGTGGCCGATGCCGCGCCTGGGCGTGGTCACGGCGCGCAAAAACGCCGGGTCGTCGTCGTTGTTGGCCAGCAGCCGCAGCCAGCTGCACAGGTCCTTGACTTCGGTGCGGTCGAAAAAGCTCTGCCCGCCCGACACCTTGTACGGAATGCCGGCTTTGCGAAACGCCTTCTCGAACACCCTCGCCTGGTGGTTGGCCCGGTACAGCACGCAAAAATCCTTCCAGTCGCGGTACTGCCCGCCGGCCGCCTGCAGCGAGCCTTCGGCGCGCAGGCTCTGGATGCGCGCGACCACCCGCTCGGCTTCATGCTCGTCGCTGTCGCAGTCGATGACCCGCACCGGCTCGCCTTCACCGAGTTCGCTGAACAGCGTTTTCGGGAACAGCTTGGGGTTGGGACCGATCACGTTGTTGGCGGCGCGCAGGATCGCGCTGGTCGAGCGGTAGTTCTGCTCGAGCTTCACCACCTTCAGGTTCGGGTAGTCCAGCGGCAGCCGCTTCAGGTTGTCCAGCGTCGCGCCGCGCCAGCCGTAAATCGACTGGTCGTCGTCGCCGACTGCGGTAAACCGGCCGCGCGCGCCGACCAGCAGCTTGAGCACCTCGTACTGCGTGGCATTGGTGTCCTGGTATTCATCGACCAGCACATGGCCGAGCGCGTCTTGCCACTTGCTGCGCACCGCGTCGTGCTGCTGCAGCAGCTTGAGCGGCAGGCCGATCAGGTCGTCGAAATCGACGCTCTGGTAGGCGCTCAGGCGCTCTTCGTAGCGCGCCATGATGCGGGCGATGAGTTTTTCATCGTCGCCGGTCGCCTGGGCCTCGGCCTGCTCGGCATTCAGCCCCATGTTTTTCCAGCGGCTGATGGTCCACTGCCATTGCCGCGCGGTGGCCGCGTCGGCGCTCCCGCCGGCGTCTTTCAGAATGCTGGTGACGTCGTCGCTGTCGAGAATCGAAAATTGCTTTTTCAGCCCCAGCGCCGCGCCGTCCTGGCGCAGCATGCGCACCCCGAGCGCGTGAAAGGTGCAGATCAGCACGCCTTTGGCCAGCCGGCCGATCAGCGCCCTGGCGCGCTCGCGCATTTCGGCGGCCGCCTTGTTGGTGAAGGTGATGGCGGCAATTTCGTCTGGCCGCATGCCCGATTGAATCAGCCGGCCTATCTTGTGCGTGATGACCCGGGTTTTGCCGGAACCGGCCCCGGCCAGCACCAGACAGGGGCCGTGCAGGTAGTTCACCGCTTCTTGTTGGGCGAGATTCAGGCCGTCAGACATTTAATGGGTTCAATCGATTAGAGGGTGTGGAGGCGTGGGGTTGCGGGCGCCGTGGCGATGCCTGGTGCCTAGAGGCGCACGGGCGCCTGAAATGCCGCTGGCTCCGTGGAAAGTTTGCATATTTGACTTCATAACATCAAATATGCATAATTTACCGGATGCCTGATCTTAAACCCAGTCTTTTTGCCAAGTTCGAGATTTTGAAAGCTTACAACCTGTGGTGGCAGACCGACGATGAGCAGGCCTTTGC
>JAJAYS010000156.1 GCA_026786065.1 Polaromonas sp. | reverse complement strand
CTCGTGGGCGCAGGCTTCGAGGTAGTCCAGCCGCGCGATTTCGTCGAAGGTCGGCCGCGCTGGGTCGGCAACGACGCGGCGCACCTCGTCCTGGGCCCGGGCCAGGGCGACGGGGTTGAGCCAGAGCGACGGGGTTGAGCCAGAGCAGCTGAACTAACCAGGCCAGCGTGTTCGCGGTGGTGTCTTCGCCGGCCAGCAGCATCGTCAGCACGTTGCCGGCCACCTGGGCGTCGTCAATGCCGCTGCCGGGCAGGTCTGCGGCAACGATCATCGCTTCGAGCAGGTTTTCGGGCCGCTCGCGCAGCCAGGGCGCGGCCTCCAGCCGGGTCCTGGCCTGCTCGACGAAGCCGGCCACCGCGTGCGTCACCTCGACGATGCTGCGCTGCAATTTGCGGTCGGCGGGTGAACGCACGATGCGCCACAGCGCAACCGGTGCCAGGATGCGCCTGGACAGCGCCGGGAATATCTTGTCCAGATGCTGCTGGATGATGTGCCCATCGCTTTCCAGCGTGTTCACCTCGGCACCGAAGGCCAGGCCAGCGATGGTGTCCACCGTGTAGCGCATCAGGTCGGCCTGCAGGTCGATGTCGGTTTGCGCCAGCGCGGCGCGCTGCCAGCGCCCGATCAGCCGCTCGGCCACCTGCTGCATGGCCGGGAAATAAGCCTTGACGCGAGTCGGATCAAAACTGGCCATGACCATGCGCCGCTGGCGTTGCCAAGCCTCGCCCTTGGAGACGAACACGCCGGGCGGAAAGCCCAGTTCCAGCCAGATTTCTTCAAGCCGCGCAGTGCGGCGCAGGGCAACGGGACGATCGCGCAAGACCGCCGCAACCAGTTGGTGGTCGCCTACCGCAAGAATCTTGCGCTTGCCGATGCGCAGCTTGTAGAGCGGGCCGAACTCGCGGCACCAGGCTTCGAGTTGTTGGTGAAAGCGGGGGGCGTCGATTTGCAGCGCGTTGCCAAAGAACGGCAGGCCGCGCGGGCCGGGCAGCTGCTCGAACCGGCGCAACACCGGGGGCGTGCCCTGAGCCGGACCGGCTTCGCTGCGGGGGGTCATGTTTTCTCCCTGACATCTTTTTATGTGCCGCTTTTCGGCGCTGAGCCCCAGCTTACACCGATGCCTGCGCCTGCGGACGACGCCTCACCGGACGCAGGCTGTGCGCTTAAGGACTCACTGCATAACCCTTTGCGGCCCGCGATCGGCCGGACTCGGTCGGTCTGCTGCGTTGCTTTTCTTAGCCCTTCGCGCGGCTATTGGCTGAAAAACGGCGCCTTGCCGCCCGTCCCGAGCCGGGCGCCGCAGACCCCCATGGTTTATGCAGTGGGTCCCTAACGACAGCGGCCGCGCGGCCGCAATGCCCGAAAATGGGTAGTATCGAAGATGCACTTTGCAGGTTGATTCTGCGGGCGCGAACCAACCAGGAGATTGTTGTGAAGAAATTGTTTCCCTCTGCCGAGGCGGCGCTGAAGGGGGTGGTGAAAGACGGGCAGCTGATGGCCGTCGGCGGTTTTGGACTGTGCGGCATTCCCGAGGCCCTAATCGAGGCGCTAAAGCAAAGCGGCACCAAAGACCTGACGGTGATTTCGAACAATGCCGGGGTGGATGGCTTTGGCCTCGGCAAACTGTTAGAGACGCGGCAGATCAAAAAAATGATCGCCAGCTACGTCGGCGAGAACAAGGAGTTCGAGCGGCAGTATCTGGCGGGCGAGCTGGAGCTTGAATTTACCCCGCAAGGGACGCTTGCCGAGAAGCTCAGGGCTGGCGGTGCCGGCATTCCGGCTTTTTTCACCAAAACCGGCGTCGGCACGATGGTGGCCGAGGGCAAGGACACGCGCGACTTTGACGGCGAAACTTACATCATGGAACGCGCGCTGGTGCCCGACGTGTCGCTGGTCAAGGCCTGGCGCGCCGACCGGTCGGGCAACCTGCAGTTTCGCCTTACAGCGCGCAACTTCAACCCGGCTGTAGCAATGGCCGGCAAGGTCTGCATCGTCGAGGTCGAAGAACTGGTTGAAACCGGCGCGATGGAGCCAGACCAGGTGCACCTGCCAGGCATCTACGTGCACCGTATCGTCGTCAACGCGACGCCTGAAAAACGCATCGAAAAACGAACCATTAAAGAGAAGGCAGTGACCTGACATGACCACCTCCACATTCACTTCGTTTGCAGCCCGCCGGGTGGCAGTGCGCCGGGAGATCTGACATGGCCTGGACCCAAGACCAGATGGCGGCCCGCGCTGCCCAGGAGCTGCAAGACGGCTTTTACGTCAACCTCGGCATCGGCATCCCGACGCTGGTGGCGAACTTCGTACCAGCCGATATCGAGGTCTGGCTGCAAAGCGAAAACGGCATGCTCGGCATTGGTGCCTTCCCGACCGAGGATCAGGTCGACGCCGACCTGATCAACGCCGGCAAGCAGACCGTCACCACCATCAAGGGCTCGTCGATTTTCGGCAGCCACGACAGCTTCGCGATGATTCGCGGCGGCAAGATCAACCTGTCGATTTTGGGTGCGATGCAGGTCAGCGAAAAAGGCGACCTGGCCAACTGGATGATTCCCGGCAAGATGGTCAAGGGCATGGGTGGCGCGATGGACCTGGTTGCCGGGGTCAAGCGCGTCATCGTGCTGATGGAGCATGTCGCCCGAAAGAAAGACGGCACCGAAGACCTTAAGATCCTGCCGTCCTGCACGCTGCCGCTGACCGGCGTGGGCGTGGTCAACCGCATCATCACCGACCTGGCGGTGATGGACGTTACCCCCGCCGGGCTGAAGGTGGTTGAGATGGCACCGGGCGTGACGCGCACGCTGCTGCAGGAAAAAACCGGCGTCAGGCTGATTTGACGGCAACTGCTGGCCGCGACGTAGCGCCGAACACGTCGAAGTGCGCCGACAGGGCCATGCTGCTTTGGCCTGCGAGGCAGTTCGCCCGCGGATCTGAGAATTGTGGGTAGCGGTAGCGGTAGCCTAGCCGATTGCGCTGGGGCCACGCCCAAGCAAAGCCCGCTGCCGCTGTGCCGCGCCGGAACGCGGGGTTCTTGTCACGCAAAAGGAGACGGCCATGAAGATGAAACTCGCAAAACCGGTGCTGCTCGCCTGTCTGGCGCTGTCAGGCGTCAACGCGCTGGCCTGCTACACGGTGTATGACCGCGGCAATGCGGTCGTCTATAACGCGATGACGCCGCCAGTGGACATGACGCCGCCCTACATCGCCAGGCTCAACAAGGTATTTCCGGGAAGCCACCTGGTTTTTGGCAGCAGCACCGGCTGCCCCGAGAAGCAGGCTGGCTACAACCCGCTGCGCCAGCAGGGCGAAGCCGCGCCGCTGTTCACCGATGCGCAAACCGCCGAACAAATGAAGCTAGAACACACCGTGTTGCCCGGCGGCGCAGCGCTGGTACGCAAACCACCGGCCAACATGCGGCCGGGCTTCAACGTGATCAATCTGGGCGGTACCGATTCGCCGGGCCGCAGCGCCAATGCGGCACCGAAGCCCGGCCCGGTCATTACCGAAATGCGCGACCCGCCGATGACGGTGATCCAGGAAGCGCCCGGCCGGCCTGCGCTGCGTTGACCGGCGCACGGCGCACAGTGCACCTCGATGCGCTGCGCTACCGGGTCTTTAGAAAAAAGCGCCATTTAGACCGATAGACCAACGTTTACAGGCGTTAGCAGCTACTGAATTAATAGCGGAAACCGGCTTGATGGTGCCACTGCCGTCAGCGGCTTGCTTTTGGTCGCGGCACGCTGAATCGGATTTCGGCACAGCCGGGCTGGTTGCCCCGTCCGTCTGAGTCGCCGCAAGTGCGGCCAACAGCAACACGATGGCCGTTGCCACGCGGCCATGAGATCCGGGCGATTGATGGGCCATGACGTCCGCTCCATCCTTTGACACACGCTGGCCGCAGCGTGGACGTTGCGGTCGGGGTGGCCGCTTCGGGAGCTTAAATGTGCTTTTCGCACATTGCAAGGCGTGTTGACACAAAGACAGACCGGTTACAGCAGGTGACGCGCACATCGGCGCGCGATTTTGGTCTTGGCTATTGCAAAAGCCAGTCAACGCCATGGTGCGCAGCCTCGGTAGGGGCATGTTGACGCCGACCGAAAACTGACCCACCTTTCGGCCTCGCGCCGATCCAAACTGACCCAGGTGTTTTCCTTGTTCTGCCTGCTTTTTAGGCAGGAGCAAAAAGGTGATCACCATGGAAATGTTGGGAAGAATTCGGCGGATGTATTTGCGCGACAAGTTGTCGCTTCGAGAAATAGCCATACGAACCGGCCTCTCGCGCAACACGCTGCGCAAATGGCTCAGAGGCGAGCAAGATGTGACGATGCCCAAGTAAAGTCGGGCCAAATCCTACGGCACACCTGCTGCAAGCCGAACACACCGACCCGGCCATGCGCTCGGTGAGCCGCCAGATGCATGCGGCCAGGTTTGCGGCGCATCGGGATCTGGCGGGTTTTGACTTCGACCCTTCCAAGGTCGATCAGCCGCCGACAGAGGCCATTCTTCTCTCCGGCCTCGCTCTGCGCGAAAAGCCCGAAGGTCGACGACGCTGGCTTAATATCCGTCGCGCTCAGGAAATCTTGCCCCATCGGCTCCCGGCTGTCGGCGCTGCGTCTGCACGACCTCCCCACAGAGTCACCGTTCCAAGTCTGGTTTGCGGTTCAAAACAAGGCCCGTCTGCCCGACGATGCCGGCAGAAAAATCAATCGCACGTGACAGCCAATCGCAAGCCGCTTCAGGTCGCCGACTCCCCGCTACAACTGCGACACCCCGAGCCGAGCCAAACGTTCGAGGACTTTTTCTCTCAGAGGGCGGTTTGCCCATTCAACATGGGTGATTCGCCTGGAGCGCTGCAGATCGCCTTCAAACACCTCTGTCTGCGCTGACGCAAATGCGTTGTCGAAGACGTTCAAATTGGCTTCGTCGTTCAGCTGAAATGAGCGGTTGTCGAAATTGGTCGAACCGACTGAAACCAGCGAACGGTCCACGATCATGACTTTGCAGTGGTACATCGTTGGCTGGTATTCATAGAGTTCCGCGCCGGCTTCCAGCAGCGGCCCCCAGCCGCCTCGTGACGCGGCCCTGACTGTTTGCGCATCCATGACCTTCCCCCGCATGATGATGCGGAGCCGAACGCCGCGCTTGAGCGCATCGGTCAGCGTGCGGGTGGTCAGTTTGTCCGGCACGAAGTAGGCGCTCGACAGGTCTATGCTTTTCCCGGCCGCCGTGATCGACAGCAAATACATCAGCCGCATGCTTTCGCTGCCGCCCGACGGCGAACTGGAGAAAACCTGGGCCCGCATGTCGCCCATCCCGCTCAGCGCCGGAAAGTAGGCTTCGCCGTGCATCACGTCCCCGGTCTCTTTGAGCCAGTTGTCCATGAACACCGCCTGCATCTGGGCTACGGCGGGCCCCTCGATGCGGTAGTGCGAATCGCGCCAATGGTCGGAATCCTGTCCATTGCCTGTCCACTGGGGCGCAATACCGACCCCGCCGGTAAAACCGGTTGTACCGTCCACCACCAGCAGCTTTCTGTGCGTTCGGTTGTTGAACCTGGCCAGGTTGTACCAGGCCGGTTTGTGAAATCTCCGTACTTCAACGCCGGCCTTTTCCATCGACAACAGGTAGTCGGCGTCGATTTTTCCGCTGCCGACCCAGTCGAGCAACACATGCACTTTGACGCCGGCCTGCGCACGGTCCGCCAGCGCGGCTGCAAACTGGTTGCCGATGTCGCCGGACCAGTAGATGTAGGTTTCAAAGGTGATGCTGCGTTTGGCACCGCGTATCGCCTGCAGCATGGCCGGAAAGATCTGGTCGCCGTTGATCAGTGCTTCAACCTGGTTACCGCTGGCAATGCCGGGCCCCAGTAGCGAACCCATCGCGCGCTGGAACTGCGGCTCGCCACTGGCATAAAGGCGCGGCACCCGTCGGTCGATCTGCTTCTCACCCAGGGAGAAGTTGACCGCAAGCAGGCCGAGCAGAGCCGTCGCCAGAAAGGTGATGGCAATGGTCCAATAAAAGCGTTTTGTTTTGATCATGAGGCAACCGGGTTGGCGCATGTTACCGATCCAATCGCTCCATGTTTGCCGGCAGCCAAGCCCGTTCACGGTAGGCGCGCAAGCTGGATTCGGCTGCGCAGTGAAGCGCCGCCGCATCACGGCGGGCGCAGAAATTGCGCGGCGACAATGGCCGTATGGCCAGCCCCCGAACCCCTCAATTGCAAGATATTCTTTTTTCTCAAGGGTTCGGTACGCGGCGTGTTTGCGCGGGCCTGATTCAGCATGGGCTGGTCAGCGTCGGCTCTCAGATTTGCCTTGATCCGGCCATGCCGGTGGAGACGGCCGGCCTGCATTTTTCGGTGCAGAGTGTGCCTTGGGCGTATCACGAGAAAGCCTATCTGATGCTGCACAAGCCGGCCGGGACCGAATGCTCGCAAAAGCCCAGCACTTACCCGAGCATCTACACCTTGTTGCCGGCACCGATACGCCAGCGCGGCGGTGGTGCTGCCGCAGGGGTGCAGGCGGTGGGCCGGCTGGACCAGGACACGACCGGCCTGCTGCTGTTGTCTGACGATGGCAAGTTCATCCACCGTATGAGTTCACCCCGGCACCATGTGCCGAAGGTCTATGCAATTACTGCCCGGCATCCGCTGGACAGCCAGCAAATCGGCAAGTTGCTGGACGGCGTGGTGCTGGACGACGACCCCGGTCCGGTGCGCGCAGCGGCGTGCGAACAAACCGGCGAGTGCACGCTGAGCCTGACGCTGACCGAAGGCAAGTACCACCAGGTCAAGCGCATGCTTGCCGCCGTCGGCAACCGGGTTGACGGGCTGCATCGGGCCCGTATTGGCAGTTTTGATCTGCCGGCCGACCTTGCGGCCGGGCAGTGGCGCTGGCTGACGCCTCAGGACCTGGCTGCCATTGCGTCTGTGCCAGTCGGCTTGGGACTTTCTGCATAACCCCCCTGCGGCCTGCAATTGGCCGGGCTCGGGCGGTCCGCTGAGTTGCTTTTCTTGGCTATAGCGGGGCTATTGCCAAGAAAAGGCGCCTTGCAGCCCATCCCGATCGGGCTGCCACAGCTCCGCCAGAGTTATGCAGAGGGTTCCTAGCGGCGGGGTAGTGG
>JAJAYS010000155.1 GCA_026786065.1 Polaromonas sp. | reverse complement strand
CCGACACATCGCCACGCGGTCCGCGCAGCCCTCGCGGCAACCGCCGCGAACGCAGCTCTGCCCAGCCAGGGCCACTGCGGTGACGCGGCCCGGCAGCGCCCTGACGCCGCTGCGCGGGTGCGTCAGCCCACGCCGCCGCCCGACAGCGCCGGGCGGCCTGCGGCGGTGTGCAAAACCGGCGGCTGGCATGCCGGCATGAGCGCGCCGACGCCCATCGTTTGCCAGGTCCACTGGGCCGGTCAGGCCTTGCATCTGCTGCCCGAGCGGGCGCTCTGGTGGCCGGGCGGTCAGACGCTGTTTGTCGCTGACCTGCACATCGGCAAGGCTGCCGCATACCGCGCACTGGGCCAGCCGGTGCCAGCCGGCACGACACAGCGCAACTTGCTGCGGCTGAGCGCACTGCTCGACCGGCATGCGCCCGCGCAGCTCGTTTTTCTCGGCGATTTTTTGCACGCGGCGGCGGCCCGCACGCCGCAGGTGCTGGCGGCCCTGGCCGACTGGCGCGCCCGGCATGCCGCCACTGCGATGACGCTGGTGCGCGGCAACCACGACAGCCGCGCTGGCGACCCACCGGCCGCGCTGCGCATCGAGGTGGTCGAAGAACCGCATCTGCTTGGCCCGTTTGCCTGCTGCCACCACCCACAGCGCCATCCGACCCACGCCGTGCTGGCGGGCCACGTGCATCCAGTGTGCCGGCTGTCGGGACCGGGCCGCGACAGCCTGCGTCTGCCCTGCTTCGTCTGCGGTGACGGTCAGATGGTGCTCCCAGCGTTTGGTGAATTCACCGGTGGCTGGCTGGTCGCGCCGGCCGACGGGCTGGCCCTGTATCCGGTCGGCGGCGCCCAGGTCTGGCGTCTGCCCGGTTCGCGTTCAGGGCCAAAAATTTAAGGGTGGTTAGGCTACAGCCCAATTAAATCGGGCGTTAGCAGCTACAAAAAATATAGCGACACCGACACCCGCAACGCCGCGGGCGTGGTGCTACAGCAGCATCGGCCCGTCCGGCAGCTCGTTCGGGTTGGGTTTGCCCTTCCCGTCGTCCCGCCCGACCGCGTAATGCTGCATCAGCACGGCGGAGGTTTCCTCCAGCGCTTCGGTCAGCCCGTCTTCATAGCGGCCGGCGCGAAAGGCCAGCGCCATGCGCGCGACGATGGCCTGCCAGTAGGCTTGACTGACGTGATCTGCAATGCCGCGGTCGGCCACGATCTCGATGGCATGCTCGGCCAGCAGCAGGTAGATCAGCACGCCGTTGTTGTCGGCGGTGTCCCAGACCCGCAGCTTGCCGAACATCATTACGGCGCGCTGGCGCGCCAACTCGCGCATCGGGCAGTCGTGGCCTAGCCGCCTCAAGTAGCTCCAGGGCAGCGCGGCTTCAACACAAATGCGGATCTCGCCGCTGTGCTGTTGCTCGCTCGCCTTGACGCGCTGGGCCAGCCGCTTGAGCAGCGCCGGTGGCACGGCCCGGGCGGTGTCCGCTTCGTCCAGCCACAGGTGCTTGAGGATGGTTGTCAGGCGGCCCATCGCGCTCACCAGCTTCCCGACGCGCCGCCGCCGCCGAAATTGCCGCCACCACCGCTGCTGAAGCCACCGCCGCCACTGCCACCACCCCAACTTCCGCCGCCATAGCCGCCGCCGAAGCCGCCGGTGCTGGCACCCCAACCTGCGCTGCGGGCGCTGTTGCCCATCGAGGCCAGGCCGGCAAACAGCGCCACGCCCAGCCCGGCCACCGCGGCGAGGCCGCCAACCAGCAGACTGCTGGTGAACAGCCAGCCGAGCACGCCGGCCGCGCCGCCGGTGGCCAGTGCGCCGAATTTGCGGCCCAGCACGCCAGAGAGCAGCCGCGCTGCAATCGGCACACCGAAAAACAGAAAAATCGCCAGATTGGTCCAGTCGAACCCGAGCGGGCCACGCGGCGCGGTGTTGCCACGAGCCGACGCAGGCAAGTTCTCGCTGGTGATGCGCGCCATGATCTGGTCGGCGGCGGCGTCGAGCCCGCCGGCGTAGTCGGCCTGGCGAAAGCGCGGCGTGATGGCACTGTCTATGATCTGCCGCGCCGCCAGGTCCGGTATCGCGCCTTCAAGTGCCTTGGTGGTTTCGATGCGCACCTTGCGGTCGCCTTTGGCGACCACCAGCAGCAGGCCGTCGCCGATGTTGGCCCGGCCTATTTTCCATTGGTCGCCCACGCGCTGCGCAAAGGCGGCGATGTCTTCAGGCTGCGTCGTTGCGACCAGCAAAAAGACGACCTGCGCGCCGCGCTGCTGCTCGAACGCCGTCAGCTTGGCGTCCAGCGCCTGGCGCTGCCCGGCGGCCAGCGTGCCGGTCTGGTCGATCACATGCGCGGTCAGCGCCGGAATGCCCTGCAGCGCCTGCGCCGCCGCGCCGCCAGCGAGGCACAGCCCGAGCAGCAGTGCCGTCAGCCCGGGTGCCCACGCCGCGGCGCGCCAGCACGGCGCAGCAGCGTGGACCGGGCGGGTGCCGTCGGCAGAAGGGTTGGGGTGAGCAGGCAGAGACATCGTCGGGAGCCCGCCGCGCCGCGCTGCGCGGCGCGCTGGGGCCTTACTTTTTGTTGAAATCCACCGTGGGCGGCGCTGAGATCTGCGCCTCGTTGGCGACGGTGAAGTTCGGCTTGACGCCGTAGCTGAAGACCATCGCCGTCAGGTTGTTCGGAAACCTGCGCGTCAACACGTTGTAGTCCTGCACCGTCTGGATATAGCGATTGCGCGCCACCGTAATGCGGTTCTCGGTGCCTTCGAGCTGCACCCGAAGATCCCGAAAACCCTGATTGGCCTTCAAATCCGGGTAGCGTTCGCTGACTACCATCAGGCGACTCAGCGCGCTGCCGAGTTCGCCCTGCGCCGCCTGGAATTTGCTGAAGGCGGCCGGGTCGTTCAGTGTTTCGGGCGTGACCTGGATGGACGTGGCTTTGGCGCGCGCCTCGACCACTTTGGTCAGCGTGTCCTGCTCGAAAGCCGCCTCGCCCTTGACCGTCGCCACGATGTTGGGCACCAGGTCGGCGCGCCGCTGGTACTGGTTGAGCACCTCGCTCCAGGCCGACTTCGACGCCTCGTCCAGCCTCTGAAAGTCGTTATAGCCGCAGCCGGTGAGCAGCAGGCTCAGGGCGGCGGCGACCATCAGTCCGGCGTGACGGGCGAGACGGTCGGCACGGAAATAACCGGTTGGGTGGCGGGTCATCGGCAAGCTCCTGAATTAATGCAGACCCACCGTAACATAGTCGGCCGGCTGCGCGGGCACCGGCGCCGTCCCGTCGCGCAGGACGCAGGTCCTGGTTTCAAGGCAACCCGAATTCGGCCGACAATCTGCCCTAGCGACCCTCTGCATAACTCTGGCGGCGCTGTGG
>JAJAYS010000154.1 GCA_026786065.1 Polaromonas sp. | reverse complement strand
GGTACTGCAGGTAGCACTCGAGCGCCAGCCGATTCCGCTGACCGACGAAGAGGTGGCGATGGCAGCAGCAGCAAGAGCGGCTGCGCCGGCGGTTGGCGTCGGAACGGTAAAGCACTGAAGATGTTTTTCGGTTCGCGGCGGGCGCGCAAAAGAAACTGCGCTATGATCTAAGGCTGTAATCGCGGGAGTAGCTCAGTTGGTAGAGCGCAACCTTGCCAAGGTTGAGGTCGAGAGTTCGAGACTCTTCTCCCGCTCCAATTCAAAGGGCAGCACGTTAAAATGCTGTCCTTTTTTATTGGTGGCATCCAGCGTAAGTTTCGGCTCTTGAGCCGCGCAAACGCAACAACAGCCAGCAGAGTTCGAAAGCAATAGAGCACAGCAACGGCGCGGTAACAAAGCGGTTATGTTCTGGATTGCAAATCCAGCTAGGTCGGTTCGACTCCGACCCGCGCCTCCATCCCCTTTCCACGACAAGCCCCGACCCAGGGGCTTTTGTTTGACAATAGTTGGCTGTCGATACTTGGCCTGAGTGGTGAAATAGGTAGACACAGCGGACTTAAAATCCGCCGCTTCGTGAATAGCGGGCGTACCGGTTCGATTCCGGTCTCAGGCACCATAGGCGTCGAAGCCGAATTGGTTGGGCGCCCGCAAAACTGGGTAAGATAAATTCCATCATGTCCCGCTACACCAATCCTCCTTTTGAAATCCATGTTCACGGCGAGGTTCTGCTGCGCCAGCAGGTGAACTTTGAGCAGATTCAAGAGGCGCTGAAGCCACTCTGGAAATACGCGGGCTCGCGTTCGCTGACTGCAGCGGCAGCCAGCGCCTACGAAGAAGAGCCCGGCATTCAGTTTGACCCGGCCAAACATCTTCTGCAGATCTGCTGGACGGTACCGGGCGATGACGACTTCCGGCAGGCGCTCGACGAAATGTGCATGGGACTGAACGAACTCGCCGAGACCGGCGCGCCCATCGAGGTCACCTTCTACGACGCCGAGTTCGACGACGAAGAAAGCGACGGCGACGACGAGGAGGCCCGGGACGATTTCGCGATGTACTTTGTCGGCCCGACCCCTGCTGCGATCATGCAGGTTCAGCGCGATCTGCTGGTGCAGGACACCATTGCGCTGATGGAGCGGCACTTCGATGGCTCCGAACTCGGTGACGTGGTGGCCGCGATCGACAAACTTTTCGAGCAACGTTTTGATGTGTTGGTGACATCCATGCAGCTTGGCAAGCCTCCGCGTGGACTGGGTGGTTCCAGCGGCAGTTCCGGGCGCGGCAGCGGCGGCCGCAAGCCCCGGCATCTGCACTAACCGGGTCCCGCACCGAGTTGGCTATCCGTAGTGGCCTTTACTGCCCGGCGTCCTGATTGGCCGGGGAGCCCCAATCCGCGCAGGTACACCTCCATGGCCTGAAGTCCGCCGGCAACCAGGTCGAAGGCCAGAGGGTCCAGCAGCCAGTTCTGGATCAAACCATCAATTAGCGCGTGGAAACCTCGAGCCGCCATATCGGTGCCTCCGGAAAGCGCGACGCCGGCTTGTGCCGCAGCCAGCGCCAGCCGGCTTGCACAGTGCGCCATGAACTTTTGCCGAACGGCGAGATGGCGGGCTCGAATTGCCTGGTTCTCCTTAACGTACTCGACTTTTTGGGTCGCCACTTCCAGCACCCGCCGTGTTTGCGGGTTTACTGCAATCTGGCTCAGAATCTTGAGCGTGACTGCCCTGATCTGGCCTGCGTGGTCAACGCTGCCAAAACCCGTATCCGGCGTATCCGGCATCCCGCTGCCAAAGGCCTGTTCCATTGGCAGTGTGACGCGCTCGAGCATCGCGTTGAAGAGCGCGGCCTTATCCTCAAAGTGCCAATAAACCGCGCCGCGCGAGGTGCCTGCAGTCCGCGCAATGGCCTGCAGGCTGGTCCCCGCCACACCATGCGCCTGAAACAACAGCTCGGCGGCATCGAGCAACTTGTTCCGGGTTTCCTGCGCTTGTTCCTTCGTGCGACGGGCCATGATTCAGTCGTTCCGGCAAACGGTGTGGGGAGTCAACATACATTCACTAATGTATGTAAACTTCGACCTCGCGTAAACCCTCGCTCTGCTACGTTACTAATTTATCAGGGCGCGCAATGCAAAGCGAACCGCGGCGGGCAGCGCCACACGGTTTTTCGGGGGCTTGAATCGCAGTCACCGCTGCCGACCAGAGCATCATTTTTTTCTGAGGAAGCCATGCTTATTCCCCCCACTGTTGTGTTTAAACCGCGAGCCATGGCGTTGCGATTGCTTCAATGGGCGGGTCTTGCGCTTTCGGTGGCTGGCCTGGTCGCCTGCTCCAAAAGCGCCAATCCAGGGGCTGCGGCCGGCGCGCCGCCGCCGCCAGCCGAAGTGGGTGTGGTCACCGTGACCAAAGGCGATGTCAGACTGGTTACCGAACTACCGGGGCGGCTCGAAGCCTCACGGGTGGCGCAGGTGCGGGCACGCGCCGCTGGCATCGTGCAAAAGCGCCTGTTCCGCGAAGGCAGCGACGTGAAGGCCGGCCAGACCCTGTTCGTCATCGACTCGGCCCCCTATGCGGCGGCCGTGGCCAGTGCCAAAGCCAGCCAGGCGCGTGCCGAAGCCAATCCGACACAGGCGGTGGCGCTGGCCGAGCGTTATGGTCCGCTGGTCGAAGCCAACGCCATCAGCAAGCAGGAATACGCGAACGCGGTCGCCGCCCGCAAGCAGGCCGAGGCCGATGTGGCGATTGGCAAGGCCAGTGTGCAGACGGCCGGCATCAACCTGGGTTATGCGAGCGTCAAGGCGCCAATCTCCGGGCGCATCGGCCGGGCGCTGGTGACCGAGGGCGCGCTGGTCGGGCAGGGCGATGCGACGCAACTTGCCGTGATCCAGCAGGTCAATCCGCTCTACGTCAACTTCACCCAGTCGGCCAGTGAGGCGATGAAGCTGCGCGCGGCGCTGCAGGACGGGCAACTCAAGCGGGCCAATGGCTCGGAGGCTGCCAGCGGACGCATCGTACTGGAGGACGGCAGCGAATATGCAAGTCCGGCGCGTCTGCTGTTTTCCGATCTGACGGTCGATTCAACCACCGGCCAGGTCACGCTGCGCGCCGAAGTGCCGAATCCGAACGGGCAGTTGTTGCCCGGCCTCTACGTGCGCGTTCGTCTGGAGCAGGCCACGGTGGCCAACGCGGTGTTGCTGCCGCAGCAGGCGGTTACGCGCTCGACGCAGGGCGACTCGGTAATGGTGGTGGCGGCGGACGGCAAGGTCACGCGGCGACCCGTGAAGATCGGTCAGGGAAAGGGCACCAGCTGGGTGGTACTGGACGGGCTGCAAAACGGCGAGCAGGTCGTGGTCGATGGATTTCAGAAGTTGCAGGGCAACGCGCCGGTCAAGCCGGTGCCGTGGCAGCCATCGGGCGCGGCGTCTTTAGCGGCAACTGGTGCCCCGGCAGCGGCGGCAGCGGCATCGGTTGCACCGGCTGCTGCGCCGCCGGGTGCGTCGTCTGCCCCGGCTGTATCGCCGTCGTCGTCTGCGTCGGCGCAAAAGTAAGGGGCCGTCAGCATGGCCAAGTTTTTCATAGACCGCCCGATTTTTGCCTGGGTCATCGCGCTGTTCATCGTGGTGATCGGCGGGCTCGCCGTGACCCAGTTGCCTATCGCCCAGTACCCACCGGTGGCGCCTCCGGCCATCGTTGTCGCGGCGACCTACCCGGGCGCCTCGGCGCAGACGCTCGAAGACAGCGTGCTCAGCGTCATCGAGCGCGAGATGAACGGCTCGCCCGGCCTGCTTTACATGGAATCGGTCGCGCAGGCCAACGGCACCGGCAACATCACGCTGAGTTTCAAGCCCGGCACCAACCCGGAACTCGCGCAGGTCGATGTGCAAAACCGCTTGTCCAGAGCAGCACCGCGCCTGCCGCAGGCCGTTACGCAGCAGGGCGTGCGGGTTGACAAGTCGAATGCCAACTTTTTGCTGTTCGCAATCTTGTCGTCGTCTAACCCCAACATCGATCCGGTAGCCTTGGGCGACTTCGCTTCACGTAGCGTGGTGCCGGAGATCCAGCGTTTGCCCGGAATCGGCCAGGCGCAACTGTTCGGCACCGAACGCGCGATGCGCATCTGGATCGACCCCGACAAGCTGGCCGGATTCGCTCTGTCGGCGGCCGACGTGACCAACGCGATTCGCGGCCAGAACGCGCAGATCTCCTCAGGCACCATCGGCGACCTGCCCAACGTGGCGGGCCAGGGGATCTCCGCGACGGTCGTGGTGAACGGCCAGCTGTTGAACGCCGAGCAGTTCGGCAGCATCACGCTGCGTGCCAACACCGATGGTTCTTCGGTCCGGCTGCGCGATGTCGCCCGCATCGAGCTCGGCGCGCAGACCTATGCGACGTCGGCCCGGCTCAACGGCCAGCCTTCGACCGGCATCGGCGTGCAACTCGCTCCGGGCGCCAACGCGCTGCAGTCGGCCGAGGCGGTGCGCGACAAGATGGAGCAGCTTAAGGCCACCTTCCCGCAGGGCGTGAGCTACGCGATTCCCTACGACAGCTCCGAGTTCGTCAGCATTTCGATCCGCCAGGTGGCGATCACGCTGGTAGAGGCGGTGGTGCTGGTGTTTCTGGTGATGTACCTTTTTCTGCAGAACATCCGCTACACCATCATTCCGACCATCGTCGTGCCGGTGGCGCTGCTCGGCACGTTCGCCACCTTGCTGGCGCTGGGTTTTTCGATCAACGTGCTGACGATGTTCGGCATGGTGCTGGTGATCGGCATCGTGGTGGACGACGCGATCGTCGTGGTCGAGAACGTCGAGCGCATCATGAGCGAAGAGGGCTTGTCGCCGGTCGAGGCAACGCGCAAGGCCATGGGCCAGATTTCAGGCGCCATCATCGGCGTCACCGTGGTGCTGATTTCGGTGTTCGTGCCGCTGGCTTTCTTTGCCGGCTCCATCGGCAACATTTACCGGCAGTTTTCGGTGGTGATGATTGCTTCCATCGGCTTTTCAGCGTTTCTCGCGCTGTCGCTGACGCCCGCGCTGTGCGCAACGCTGCTCAAGCCGGTCGAGGCCGGTCATCACCACGAAAAGCGCGGTTTTTTCGGCTGGTTTAACCGCGGTTTTTCGCGCACCGCCAAAGGCTACGAAAGCCTGGTGGCGCGCCTCCTACGCCGGGCGCCGCGCTACCTGGTGATTTACGCCGCGATCATCGGCGTGGTGGCGCTGGTTTACACCCGGCTGCCGAGTTCGTTTCTGCCGGCCGAAGACCAGGGCCGGCTGCTGGTCAACGTGCAGTTGCCGCCCGGTGCCACCATCGAGCGCACCCGGCAGGTCATCGAGCAGATCGAGGGTTTCATGCTGAAGCAGCCCGAGGTCAAAAGCATGGTGGGTGTGCTGGGTTTCAGCTTTTCGGGGCAGGGCCAAAATGCGGCGCTGGCTTTCGTGACGCTCAAGGATTGGGACGAGCGCGAAGGTCCGGGCCAGTCGGCCGAGGCGCTGGCCGGACGCGCTTTCGGGGCCTTGTCGAAGATCCGCGACGCGTCGATCTTTCCGCTGAGCCCGCCGCCGATTCCCGAACTCGGCACGGCCAGTGGATTCAGCTTCCGGCTACAGGACCGGGCCGGCGGCGGCCGCGACACGCTGCTGGCCGCGCGCGGGCAACTGCTCGGCCTGGCCCGAAAGAGCCCGGTGCTGGTGCAGGTGCGGCCCGACGGGCTTGAAGACGCGCCGCAGTTGCAGCTTGACATAGACCGCGCAAAAGCCAGCGCCCTCGGCGTGCCTTTTGACGCGATCAGCTCGGCGCTGTCCACGTCACTGGGATCAAGCTACGTCAATGACTTTCCGAACCAGGGCCGCTTGCAGCGCGTGGTGGTCCAGGCCGATGCACCGGCGCGCATGCAGGAAGGCGATCTGCTGCGCATCAACGCCATCAACAACGCCGGCCGGCCAGTGCCGCTGTCGGCGTTTGCCAGCACCCGCTGGGTCAGCGGCGCGATGCAGACGGTGCGCTTCAATGGCTATCCGGCGATGCGCATCAGCGGCAGCGCGGCGCCGGGTTACAGCACCGGTGCCGCGATTGAAGAGATGGAGCGCCTGGCCGCGCAATTGCCTGCCGGCATCGGCTTTGAATGGACCGGTTTGTCGCGCGAAGAAAAACTCGCTGGCTCTCAGGCCATGCTGCTCTACGGCTTTGCGATTCTTGCGGTGTTTTTGTGTCTGGCTGCGCTCTACGAAAGCTGGACGATTCCGCTTGCGGTGATTCTGGTGGTGCCGCTGGGCGTGCTGGGCGTGCTGCTCGCGACGTTCTTCAGAAGCTATGCCAACGACGTTTATTTTCAGGTCGGGCTGGTGACCATCATCGGTCTGTCGGCCAAAAACGCCATCCTGATCATCGAGTTCGCCAAGGACTTGCAGGCGCAGGGCAAGGGCCTGGTCGAGTCGGCGCTGGCTGCGGCGCATCTGCGTTTCAGGCCCATCGTCATGACCTCGCTGGCCTTCATGCTGGGGGTGCTGCCACTGGCGATTGCGACGGGTGCGGGCTCGGCCAGCCAGCGCGCCATCGGCACCGGCGTGATAGGCGGCATGCTGACCGGAACGGCGCTGGCCGTGTTGTTCGTGCCGATCTTTTTTGTGGTGGTGCGCGGGCTTTTCAAAGGCGGCGATGCACGCAAAACGCCGCTGGCCGAACAGGAGCAGCGCTCTGCGTTGGTCGGCCCCGACGCTTCGGTGAGCAAGGGGGAGTCATGATGAATTTCAAGGCAATCGATTACCCAATACGCGCCCTGCGGTGCGGCCACCGCGCCACGGCGGCCTTGGCGCTGCTGGCCGCGCTGACGGCGGCGGGCTGTTCCTTCATACCGAACTACGAGCGACCCGCCGCGCCTGTGGCCGACAGTTACCCGGCCTATGCTGGTGCGGCGGCAAGCGGCCCGCCGAACGCGCTGGCTACCCCGGCCACTCCGGCCGCCCCGGCCTCCAGCGTGCCGTGGCAGGACTTTTTTGGCGACCCGCGTTTGAAGCAGCTGATCGCCCTGGCGCTGGACAGCAACCGCGACCTGCGGGTGGCGGTACTCAACATCCAGCAGGCGCGGGCCCAGTACGGGATTCGCCGCGCTGACCAGTTTCCGACCCTGTCCGGCGTGGCGCGCGGCTCGCGTACACCCGGTCCCGAAGGCAGCGTGACCAGCGTGTATCAAGCCGGTTTGAGCGTCACCGCCTATGAGATCGATTTTTTTGGCCGCGTGGCCAGTCTGAAAGAAGCCGCGCTCAACCAGTATCTGGCCACCGAAGAGGGCCGCAAAACCGCGCAGATCAGCCTGATCGCGGCGGTGGCCAACGGCTACCTCGACCTGCTGGCGACCGACGAGCTGCTGGACATCACACGCCAGACGCTGGCCACGCGCGAAGAGTCGGTGCGCCTGAGCAAACTGCGTTTTGACAGCGGCGTGACCTCCGAGCTGGACTTCCGGCAGGCCGAGTCGCTGGCCGAGGCGGCGCGGGTCGCCAGCGCCCAGTTGCAGCGCCGACGCAGGCTCGATGAGAACGTGCTGACCCTTTTGGTCGGCCGGCCGCTCGGCGACCAGTTGCCGACCGCAGGCGCCGCATCGACGCAGTTGGCGAACTGGCAGCCGATGGCCAACGTGCCGGCCGGATTGCCGTCGGAGTTGCTTGCGCTGCGGCCCGACATCCGGCGCGCCGAGCAATTGCTGCTCGCGGCCAATGCCAACATTGGCGCGGCGCGCGCGGCTTTCTTCCCGAATATTTCGCTGACCGCCGGTGCCGGCAGTGCCAGCAGCCAGCTCTCTGGCCTGTTCAAAAGCGGTTCCTGGGGCTACACGCTGGCGCCGCAACTGGTG
>JAJAYS010000153.1 GCA_026786065.1 Polaromonas sp. | reverse complement strand
GCGTAAAAGTGGTTTTCATGGTCGGGCGCGGCGGCTCCCCTCGGGGGGCAGAAAGCTAGGCGAAGCGAGCGAACGTGGGGGCCTATTTTTCCGTCGGGCCGCCCCAAGGAAAAAAGTGCCCCTTCGGGGGGGCAGAAAGCTACGCGAAGCGAGCGAACGTGGGGGCCACATGCCTCCCCGTTATGATTTGCCATGAGTTTTTTTGCGGTCTTGTTTGCGTTGATTCTGGAGCAGGCCCGACCTCTGGCCCGCGGCAACTGGATGCACGTTCGCTTGCGCCGCTGGGCGCGCTGGTCGCGCCGCAGCATCGACGCCGGTCGGGCCCACTTGGGCTGGATCGCCTGGAGTGTGGCTGTGATCGTGCCATCGGCGCTGACGCTGCTCATCAACCTGCTGCTTTGGCAGATCAGTAGTGTTTTGGCTTTTTTGTGGAGCGTTGCAATCCTGTATGCAACGCTCGGCTTCCGCCAGTTCAGTCATCACTTCACCACCATCCGTGACGCGCTGGACGATGGCGACGAAGACGGGGCGCGCGAGTTGCTTGCCAATTGGCGCCAGGTCGATTCAAGCGAACTGCCGCGCAGCGAGATTGTTCGCCATGTCATCGAATATTCGGTGCTTGCCGCGCATCGCCACGTCTTCGGCGTGCTGGGCTGGTTCTCGGTGTTCGCCGCCCTGGGCCTCGGACCGGCTGGTGCCGTGTTCTACCGAATGGCCGAGTTCGTCTCGCGGTACTGGGAATCCCAAAGCAACCGGCCTGGCGAGGGCGCCAGCGCTGCGCTTCAGCGTGTGGCGGCACGCGCCTGGAGTGCAATCGATTATTTGCCGGCCCGGATCACCGCGCTCGGATTCGCGGTCGTCGGCAGCTTTGAAGACGCCATCGATGCCTGGCGAACCTATATTCAACAATCCCGCCTGGGCCCGCCGGGCACCGCCGTACAGCACAACGACGGCGTGATTCTGGCGGCGACTTCCGGTGCGGTGAACGTGCAGCTCGGGGGTCTGGCGCTGCGGCCCCGACCCAGCAGCCCGGCTTCCGAGCCTCGCCCGTCAGCCGGTTTGGACTTTGGCGGCGTGGCTCGCGAGCTGGACAGCTCGACAGCGGCACTACCGGGGCGACAGCCCGAGGTTGGGCATCTGCGCAGCATTGTCGGGCTGGTGTGGCGTTCGGTCGTGCTGTGGATGGTGTTGCTGGCGCTGCTGACGCTGGCCCGTTTGCTCGGTTAAGGGCCGTACGCTTAACCCTTGCGAGTGCGGGCTATGGTCGGCCTTAGGGCTTGGGCACAGCGTCCTCATGGGCCGCGAAGCGACCATCCAGTCGCTACGAAATCAGGAGCTGCTAACGCCCGTATAAATTGGTCTGAACCGGTTTTTAACTTAAAATATTTGGCTTGAGCCGGGTACCAGGAGCCGCGTCAGAAACGCCGTCGTGCCGCATCTCTTCCGCATCAATACCGCGTTTGCGACAGCTCGGCAAACAGTTCGCGGTAGAGGCGGTAGCGGTTCGGGCTGATGCTGTCTTCGCCGCTGCTTGGCCCGACATGGGCACTCACGCCGCAACCGGGCTCGTGAAGATGGCTGCAGTTGTAAAACTTGCAGTGTTTCGCATGGCGTTCCAGGTCGGGCATGCAGTTGACGAGTTGCATCGGCTCAACGTGGTTCAGCCCGAATTCCTGGAAACCCGGCGAGTCGATCAGTGCGGTGGTACGCGCCGCGTCGATCCAGTACAAGGTGGTACTGGTCGTGGTGTGCTTGCCAGAATTGAGAGCCTGCGAGATTTCTGCCGTCAGCACCCTGGCTTGCGGCACCAGCAGGTTGGTCAGGCTGCTTTTGCCCGCGCCTGACGGTCCGAGGACGAGCGTCTTTTTTCCCGCCATCAGGGTCATCAGCGCGTTTTTTTGGGGGCTTGTCGCCGCTTCATCGGCCGATTGGCCCGTGTCTTTGGGCTTGATGGCCAGCCCCAGCACCGTGTAGCCCATCGCCCGATAGGGTGCCAGTTTGGTCCAGGCTCGGCCAAACGGCTCAATCAGGTCGCTTTTGTTCAGTGCAATGACCGGGGAGATGCGCGCGGCGCTGGCGGCAATCAGCGCGCGCGTCAGTTGGCTTTCTGAAAATTCGGGCTCGGCGGCAATCAGGATCAACACCTGGTCCAGGTTGGCTGCAAACGACTTGGTTCGCAGCTCGTCTTGCCGGTAAAACAGATTGCGTCGCTCGTCGATTTCCTCGATCGTGCCTTCGTCCTCGGAAGGCAGCCAGCGAATCCGGTCACCAACTACGGCCTGGTTTTTTTTCCCGCGCGGGTGGCAGATCACGCGGCTGCCGCTGTCGGTTTCGACCAAACAATGCCGGCCGAAGCCCGCCACCACCAAGCCGGTCTGCGTGCCCGCCACCGGGGTGCCGGGCTTGCGTGCGGCCTTACTCAAGCCAGCAGTGCGTCAAGCCGCGCCGCGCAGTAAAAGTCGCTGGCTGAAATCCCGCCCACATCATGCGTTGCAAAGCGCACCGTGCACTGCCTATAGCTGACGGCCAGGTCGGGGTGGTGGTCTTCGACGTGCGCGATAAAGGCGCTCGCGTTGACGAAGGCCATGGTTTCGTAATAGTTCTGGAAGCTGAAGGACTTCTGTAGCGCGCCCTCTATCAAACGCCAACCCGGGACCTGTTCGCCATTGAGCTTGCTCAACTGGGCCACCAGTTCGGTGGGACCCAGCATGCGTCGATTCTGGTGAACCGGATTTTTCACCGTGCGCTCGCCGAAGCTGACATTGAAGGGGGCGTCATGCGACCGAGGCGCTCGCTCGCCGGCGGGTGAGAGTAGTAGAACTTCGCGAAAAGCGGGTCCGGCGTCAGCGTGCTGGCGTTGTCCTGGTACAGCTTGAGCAGTGCGCTTTGCAAATCGTGCGCACCGGTTTGCGACACGGCATACGCGTCTGCTTCAAATTCGTGCTTGCGTGAAAAACGGGCCATGACCGGAGAAACAAAAAAGCTGAAGAGCGGAACCACCAGCAGAAACAGCAGCAATGCCACCGCCTCGTTGCCGCCGTTCACATTGGGAGTGACTCCGAGGCCGGTGTAAAACCAGCTTTGGGAGGCTAGCCACCCGAGCAGCGCGAATCCGACCAGGCTCAGGCCGAACAGCGACAACATGCTCTTGATGATGTGTTTGTGCTTGTAATGACCGAGTTCATGGGCCAGTACCGCATCGACTTCGGCGGGGTTCAACTGCTTGAGCAGAGTGTCGTAGAACACCACCCGCTTGGCGGCTCCGAAGCCGGTGAAATAGGCATTGGCATGGGCCGACCGCCTACTGCCGTCCATCACGAACAGGCCCTTCGCGGCAAAGCCGCAACGCTGCATCAGCGCTGTGACGCGCGCCTTCAGCGCTTCATCATCGAGCGGTTTGAACTGGTTAAACAGCGGCGCGATAAGGGTCGGATACAGCGTCAGGGCCAGCAGATTGAAGGTCATCCAGGCCCCCCAGGCCCATAACCACCAGAAGCGCCCGGTGCTTGCCATCAGCCACAGCATCAGTGCCACCAGCGGCAGGCCGATGACCGCTCCGAGCGCCGCCGACTTCAGCAGATCGGTGACCCACAGCTTCAGGCTGGTTTGATTGAAACCAAAGCGTTCCTCGATCCGGAACGTGCTGTACAGCGTCCACGGCAAGTCAAGCAGCCCGCCGATCAGTGAGAACGCTGCAATCAGCACGATCTGCGGCACCAGCGGGCCATAGCTGTCGAGGGCGCTGGTACCGATCAAGCGGTTCAGCGCGTCCAGGCCGCCCATGAGCGTCCATCCAAGGAGCACCGCGCTGCCGAACGCGATTTCCAGCATGCCGAAGCGCGCCTTGGTCACGGTGTAATTGGCGGCCTTTTGATGCGACGCCAGAGCAATCGTGCCGGTAAAGGCACTGGGCACCTGGTCGCGGTGACGCATTACATGGCGTACCTGTCTTGAGGCGAGGTAAAACCGGGTTATCAGGCCGACCATCAGCGCTACGGCGAATACCAGGGTGAAAACAGGTGAAGCATTGGTCATGCAGGGCAGTTTAGGCGATCAGCGAGAATCATTCGATGCAAACCGCCGAATCCCTACTCGAAAAATCCGACCAGAATCTGGTGTGGCTCGACTGTGAAATGACCGGTCTGGATCCAGAGAAAGAACGTCTGATTGAGATCGCAGTGGTCCTGACGGGGCCTCAACTGACCCCTCGAATCGAGGGCCCGGTGCTGGTCATACACCAGAGTGATGCGCTGCTGGACCAGATGGACGCGTGGAACAAGGGTACCCACAGCCGAAGCGGCCTGATCGACAAGGTCAAGGCCAGCACAATCGACGAGGCTGCCGCTGAAGCCGAATTGCTGGCGTTTGTGGCGAAGTACGTCCCAAAAGGCAGCTCACCGCTTTGCGGCAACACGATCAGCCAGGACCGCCGGTTTCTGGTCAAGTACATGCCAAAGCTTGAGGCGTTTCTCCACTACCGCAATGTCGATGTCAGTACCTTCAAGGAGCTGGCCAAGCGCTGGCGGCCCGAGGTCTATGCTGCCTTCAAGAAACGCCAAAGCCATACGGCGCTGGCCGATGTGCACGAGTCCATCGACGAACTGGAGCACTACCGCCGGGACTTCCTCAAGTGAAGCCAAGGCGACAAATTCCCTTTGGGTAACGGGGGGATGGTGGTAATAACCCGAAGAAGCGTGCCATAATGGAAGGCTTGCAGCGGCACCGCCTGCGCTGCATTTGTACATCTACCTCACACCTTTGACCCTTTCTCTCAGGGTCGCCGCCCGACGGCTGTCGCAGCCCGGTGCGAATATTCGTTTGATGGTTGATGTTTTACTAACCACGAACGAATCCTTCTGCCGCGCAGAAGGTGAAGTTTTCCTGCGCCGATCGCCGTCCATAAGATGGCAGGGCGCGCGGGTTATGAGTGAGAAAACATGACTGATTCTTTTGAACCCCGTGACGACGCAATGTCGGGCCCTCTCTCTTTTGTCGATGGCGGTGCTTCGCCCGCGTTTGCTGCGCCTGTAAGCGCTGCACTGTCGGTACCGGACTTCTCCGATGCGCCGGATGCCGGAGAATCCTCCATGAACACGGTTGCAGCCGAGCCAAATGGCTTCGTCAAGCTCGGCCTCGCCAAGGAGCTGCTGCAGGCGGTTGCCGATATGGGCTTCACGAAACCTACCGCAGTGCAAATGGCGACCATCCCCAAGGCCATGCAGGCGCTGGACAGCGAAGCCAAAGCCGACGGCAAGGCGTCGAAATTCACCGACCTGCTGGTGTCCAGTCAGACCGGCAGCGGCAAAACCGCAGCTTTTTTGCTGCCGGTTCTGCACACCTTGCTGAAGCAGCGGGAGCAGGGCGAAATCAATGAGCGCGCCGAATTCGAACGCCTGAGTCTTGAGGCCGTTGCCCGGGGCGAAGCGCCACCGAAAAAGCCCAAGCGCAAAGACCCGACCAACATGCGCAACTTCAAGGCGGCCACGCCTGGCGCGCTGATCCTGTGCCCGACACGCGAGCTGGCCCAGCAGGTTTGTGCCGACGCGATTGACCTGGTTCGCCATTGCCGCGGCCTGCGCATCGCCAACGTGGTGGGCGGCATTCCTTATCAGTTGCAAATTGCCAAGCTGCAAAACGCCGACCTTGTTGTGGCGACGCCCGGCCGTTTGCTGGACCTGCAGCGCAGCATGCAGATCAAGCTCGACCAAGTGCAATTCCTCGTGGTGGACGAAGCCGACCGCATGCTGGACCTCGGCTTTGCCGACGACCTGACTGAAGTCAACCAGCTCACCATCGAGCGCAAGCAGACCATGATGTTCAGCGCCACCTTCGCGCCGCGCATCATGCAGCTGGCCACCCGCGTGATGCGCCAGCCGCAGCGCGTCGAGATCGACTCGCCGCATGAAAAGCATGCTTTGATCACCCAGTCGCTGCTGTGGGCCGACAACACGACGCACAAGCGCAAGCTGCTCGATCACTGGCTGCGCGACACCACCATCAATCAGGCGATCGTGTTTGCCTGCACCCAGGTCGAATGCGACGGCCTGGCCAACGACTTGGTGCAGGACGGCTTCAGTGCCGTGGCGCTGCACGGCGCACTGGGCCAAGGGCTGCGCAATCGCCGATTGATGGCGTTCCGCGACGGACGCGTGCAAATTCTGGTCGCCACCGATGTGGCGGCTCGCGGTCTGGATGTGCCGACGATCACGCACGTCATCAATTTCGGCCTGCCGATGAAAGCCGAAGACTATGTGCACCGCATCGGCCGCACCGGCCGGGCTGGCCGCGAAGGCCAGGCGATCACGATTGCCGAGTTCCGCGACCGTCGCAAGATCCAGGATATCGAGCACTACACCCAGCAAAACCTGAAGCCCAGCGTGATTGCCGGTCTCGAGCCGCAGCAGCGTTTTGCGCCGACCTCCGATCGTCCGCGCGGCAATTTCGGTGGTGACCGCAGTGGCCGCAGCTTCGGCGGCGGTGGTGGTGGCGGTGGCCGTTTCGGCAACGACCGAGCGCCTTCGGGC
>JAJAYS010000152.1 GCA_026786065.1 Polaromonas sp. | reverse complement strand
CGGGCGCTGGAGTCTGTCCTGGTACATGGTGCATCAACCGGTTTTGATTGGTGCTCTGACTGCGCTGGCGGCGCTGAAGGCGCTGAAGGCCGCATAAGCAGGATCGCCGCTCAGGTAGTTCGCCAGCAGGACGGGGACCAAAAAAAACGCTGCCGAGGCAGCGTTTTTTTTGCGAGCGCCGCGATCACTCGATCTTGGCTTTCTTGCGCAGGTCTTCCTGAAACGCGGCCAGCTTCTGCTGTTGCATCTGCTGCGCGATCTGCGGCTTCACTTCATCGAACTTGGGCATTTGCGCGGTGCGCGTGTCGTCCACCCGAATGACGTGGTAGCCGAACTGGGTTTTTACCGGGGTCTCGGTGGTCTGGCCTTTGGCCAGCTTTTGGATGGCTTCGCTGAACTCGGGCACATAGCTCGTCGGGTTGGCCCAGTCGAGGTCTCCGCCTTTGGCTCCCGAGCCGGCGTCTTTGGATTGCTTTTTGGCGATTTCGTCGAACTTGCCGCCTTTTTTCAGACTGGCGATGATGGCTTTGGCTTCGGCCTCTTTCTCGACCAGGATGTGTCGGGCCTTGATTTCGTTGCCGCTGTTGGTCGCTGCAAATTTGTCATACTCGGCTTTCAGGTCGGCGTCGGTCACCGGGTTCTTTTTCTGGTAGTCGGCAAACAGTTCGCGGATCAGCAGCGTCTGGCGGGCGAGCTCCATCTGCGTCTTGAAGTCGTCGGTGGCGGCCAGGCCCTGCTTTTCGGCCTCTTGCATGAAGACTTCACGCGCGATGACTTCTTCGCGCAACTGGGTTTCCATGTCCGGCGTAACCGGCCGACCGGCTTTCGCCACCTGTTGGGCCAGCATGTCGATGCGGGTTTTGGGAACCGGCTTGCCATTGACGATGGCAACGTTCTGCGCGAGCGCGGCGGCAGAGGCGAGCGTCAAAATCGTGGCGAGCAGGGCCGATTTCTGGAAATTGCGTTTCATGGGTGGTGATCCTTTGTGTGGAGCAAGACTGCCTGGAATTCCTGGGGCAAAGCCTTGATGAAGGCTTTGCCCGTGGCAACGGGGTGGGCGAAGCGGCCCGTCGTCAGCCAGTCAGGGATTGGGAAGGATTTCGATGGCCATCGCGTGCAGGCCGCGGTCCATCAGGTGCTGCAAACAATCATACACAAGGCGATGCTGCTGAACGCGGGATCGCCCATCGAAGACCGGGCTGGCAATGCGGATACGAAAGTGTGTGCCGGAGCCCTGTGCATTGGCGCCGGCATGGCCGGCATGCGCGGCGCTTTCGTCCAGCACTTCCAGTTGGGTCGGCTCCAGCGCTGTGCGCAGCGCCTGTTCGAGCTCGCTGCGGGGAATAGGGGCGGCCGGGTTCATGGCGCCGTCCCGGTTTTCAAGTGCTTGTTCAGGTAAACCGCCTGGGCCAGCACGAAGAGCAGCATCAGGCCCATCCCGCCGAAAAGCTTGAAATTGACCCAGGTCGCGGTGTCGAAGCTAAAGGCCACCCAGAGGTTCAAAAATCCCATCACCGCGAAAAACGCGACCCAGCTGAAATTGACTGCGCGCCAGCTCGCCTCGGGCAGCGTCATCTGGGCGCCCATCAGCGACTTGATGCCGTTTTTTTTGAACACGAGCTGGCCGATCAACAGCCCGCCGCCCATCACCCAATAGAGCACCGTAGGCTTCCATTTGATGAAACTTTCGCTGTGAAAGTAAATTGTCGCCCCGCCAAGCACGGTCACCAGGCCAAGGCTGACCCACAGGATGGTGTCCACCTTGCGGCCTTTAAGCTTGATCCAGGCGATCTGGGCGAAGGTCGCCAAGATCACCACCACGGTCGCCAGCAGCACTGGCGCCTCGGTCTGCCCGACCACGCCACCCGCGACCATGAACCCAAGCCAGTCGGTCGCCGTCGCGGCGGCCCAGTCCTTGTGTCCTTCGGCGTACTTGAACATGCCGAAAAACAGAGCGATGGGAAGGAAGTCGAAAAGAATTTTCATTGCCAGATTATCACTGGCGCAAAAAGAGTCCCGCCCTGCGGGTACGCTCCAGCCCTTGAGCCAGAAACCCCGTGAGGAACCTGCCGGGAAGGGGCAGACAACCGCCAGGCTGGCAGGCGCTCTCGGGTCACCAGGCCGCCACTGCACCATCTGTCCGCGGCTCGGTCCCCCCGCAGAGGGTTCCCGCAGCGTCCCGCCAGATGATCTGCCCGCGCCCGAATGCCAGGCGGTTGTTCTGCCAGTTGACATCATGCCCGCGGGCCGCCAGACCCCGGAACAGATGTTCGCCGGTCGTGCGCTCGATGTGGACAGTCTGGCCGCTTTCCCACTCCCAGCGCGGCGCATCGAGCGCGGCTTGCGGGTTCAATTGAAAATCCACGCTGTTCATCACCATCTGGACGTGACCCTGCGGCTGCATGAAGCCGCCCATCACGCCAAATGGGCCGACAGGGCTGCCGTCGCGGGTCAGAAACCCGGGAATGATGGTGTGGTAGGGGCGCTTGCCCGGCGCGATGCAATTGGGGTGCAGCGGGTCGAGCGAAAAATTGTGGGCGCGATTGTGCAGCGCGATCCCGGTGCCGGGCACTACCATGCCGCTGCCGAACCCCATGTAATTGCTTTGAATCAGCGACACCATATTGCCTTCGGAATCGGCCGTACTCAGGTACACGGTTCCACCGCCGGCGGGCATGCCGGGCAGTGGTTCACTGGCACTGTCGCGGATCAGCGCGCGTCGCTCGTCGGCGTATGACTCCGACAGCAGATCGGCAACCGACACGCGCATATGCGCAGGGTCGGCAATATGGGCCAGGCCGTCGGCAAATGCCAGCTTGATGGCTTCGATCTGGCGGTGGTAGGTCAGCACCGCATCGCGTTCCGAAAAATCAAAACCTTTCAGCAGGTTCAACGCAATCAGCGCGACCAGTCCATGGCCGTTGGGCGGAATCTCCCACACGTCGAAGCCGCGGTAATTGACGCTGATCGGGTCGACCCAATCGACCCGGTAGGCAGCCAGGTCAGCCACAGTCAGCTGCCCGCCGGCGTTCTGGATAAAACTGGCGATGCGCTCTGCCAGCGCCCCGCTGTAAAAGCTGGCGGATTGGGTTTCGGCGATCGATTGCAGCGTGTCCGCATGGCCTGCCGAGCGAAAGATCTCGCCCGCCTGCGGTGCGCGTTCAGGCGAAAAAGTCTCGAACCAGTGCTTGAAATGCGGCTCGGTCAGGCTGGTGCGGAACAGTTTGGTGGCCTGTTGCCATGCATAGGCCACCGACGGCGACACCGGAAAGCCATCGCGGGCATACCCGATGGCCGCTGACATCGAGCGCCGGAGCGGCATGCGGCCGAAGCGCTTGGTTAGTGCCGCCCAGGCCGCTGGCGTGCCGGGAACCGTGACCGACAAGGGTCCGTATTTGGGCATCGCGGTATGCCCGAGTTTCACCAGGCTGTCCCGCGTACTGGCTGCCGCTGCCGGACCGCTGGCGTTCAGGCCATGCAATTTTCCGCCGTGCCAGATCAGCGCAAAGGCGTCGCCGCCGATGCCGTTCGCCGAGGGCTCCAGCACGCTGAGCGCAGCGGCGGTGGCGACGGCAGCGTCGATCGCATTGCCGCCGCCCTGCAGCACTTGCAAACCCGCTTGCGCAGCCAGCGGCTGGGATGTCGCGACCATGCCCTGACGGGCGTAAACGACGTTACGACGGGACGGGTAGGGGTAGTTTTGGGAGTCGAAGGAAAGCATAGGGTCGTTTTATTGGAGGGCCGGGCAGCCCAGAGTGATGAGCGCCAGACGACGCGCCGGCTGCGTTGTCGCGTGGCGGTTATTGCGTGGCGGCTATTTGTGACGGGGATCGAGCGCGTCGCGCAGGCCGTCGCCCAGCAGATTGAATGACAGCACCAGCAAGAAAATCGACGCGCCCGGCCAGATCGCCATCCAGGGAGCATTGTCGACATAGTTTTTCGCGGTGTTGAGCATGCTTCCCCAGCTTGGTTCCGGAGGCTGCTGGCCGAGCCCCAGAAAGGACAGGCTGGCTTCGGCGATGATCGCAGCCGCAATGGCCAGGGTCGCCTGAACAATCAGTGGAGGGAGAATGTTCGGCAGGATGTGCCGCAGCGCGATGCGCCAGTGCGGGTTGCCGACGGCGCGCGCGGCTTCCACGTAGTCCTCGACCTTGACCGACAACACCTGACCGCGGGTCAGCCGGATAAAAATCGGCGTCGCCGACACACCGATGGCGATCATCGCGTTGGTCAGGCTGGGGCCCAGGAACGCCGCCAGTGCAATCGCCAGAATCAAGAACGGAACGGCGAGCATCGCATCGGTGAAACGCGAGATCAGGCCGTCTGTCCAGCCTCCGACATAACCGGCAAGCAAGCCGATTGGGACACCCAGGGACATCGCGATGCAAACCGACACCAGGCCCGCCATCAGCGACGCGCGCGCACCCCATATCACGCGCGACAGCACGTCGCGACCGATTTCGTCGGTGCCGAACAGGTATTGCGCACTGGGGGCCTTGCGTACCGCGCTCCAACTGGTTTGCAGGGGATCCTGCGGCGCGATGCTGGGTGCCAGTGCTGCAAGCAGCACGAAGAACAGGACGATGGCCAGACCGAGCATGGCGCCACGCCGACGCAGCAGGCGTCGCAGTGCGCGCTGGCCCGGTGTCATTTCGCGCGGTGCGGCGGGTGGCTTCGATTCGACGACAACAGTGTTCATGGTTAGCCGCGCAGCCGGGGGTTGACAACAAAATACGCGAGGTCAGCCAGCAAATTCAGCACGATGTACACCGTCGATGTGAACAGCACCACGCCCTGCACCACGGCATAGTCGCGGTTGAAGACCGCGTCCACAATCAGTTTCCCGAATCCGGGAATCGAAAAAACCTGCTCCGTCAGCACGGCGCCCGACAACAGCGTGCCGAACTCCAGCGCGCCCAGCGTAATGATCGGCGTCATCGCGTTTCGCAGCCCGTGCTTGAGAACCACGGTGCGCTCGCCCAGCCCCTTCGCCCGCGCGGTGCGCACATAGTCTGCATTGAGCACCTGCAGCATGGCACTGCGCGTATGGCGCATCAGCACGGCGGCAATCGCGTTGCCGAGTACGAAGGCCGGCATGATCATCGCTGCGAGGTTGCCTTTCAGGTCCTCGAAGGGACTGACATAGCCCGAAGCGGGCAGCCAGCCCAGCGACACCGAGAAAAGCAGGATCAGCAAGATACCCAACCAGAAATTGGGCGTCGACAGACCCCACAGCGCGACGACATTGGCCGCGTAGTCCCACACCGTGTCTTTCGCCACGGCGGAGACGATGCCGGCCGGAATGCCGATCACCAGCGCAATCAGCATCGCCAGGCCGGCGAGTTCGAGCGTCACGGGCAGCTTTTCCAGGATCAGTTCCAGCACTGGTTTCTGGATGCGCAGTGACTCGCCGAGATCGCCGGTAAACACCCCGCCTATCCAGTAGGCGTAGCGCACCGGCAGTGGTTCGTCAAGATGCATCTTCTTTTGCAGATAGGCGATCACCGTCGGGTCCTGATCCTCGCCGGCCAACATGATGGCCGGATCGCCCGGCAGCAGTTGCTGCAGTCCGAAAATGATGATCGTCACGAAAAAGACGGTCGGGACGATGGCGAGCAGCCGCCTGAGAAAGTAACGAAGCATGGTGGTTCCGGGTCAGCCAAGGCCTGGCACAGGCCTTGGCGAGCGACTTATTTGAACTTCAGTCCCTGCACGCGCATCAGGCCGTCCGGGATCGCTTTCACGCCAGTCAGCTTGGTGTTGTACGCCCAGAGCCAGTTGCGATGAAACAGGTACACGATGGGTCGCTCCTTGAGTACCGAGGTCGCGATTTGATCGAACAGCTTGCCGCGCTCCTCGGGCTCGCGGCTGCTGCGTGAACGGTTAAGCAGTTCATCGGTTTCAGGCGTGCAATAGCCGGCGTAATTCAATGGTTGCTTGCAGCCGTGAAAGCTGAACATATTGCCGTCCGGGTCGGCGCGGCCGCTCCAGGCCAGCACGTAGGCGTCGAACTGTCCCTTGTCGGCCAGGTTGAGCGACGTCGCGAATTCGGTCGACTGGATCTTGACGTCGAAACCCGCTTCCTTGGCCATCGCCTGCACGACCTGGGCCACACGCTGGCCGTCCGATGTCGTCGGCGTCATCAGCGTGAAGGAGGGGTTGGTCACACCGGCTTCCTTGAGCAGGGTTTTTGCGCGCGCGATGTTGCGTTTCGGAATCGGATTGCTTTTTGAATAAAAACTGTTGCCGGGCGGCACCCACTGGTTGCCGGCGGTGGCCTCGCCATCCATCGCCACCTGCACAATGCCGGCGCGATCGAGCGACAGCTCGAACGCTTCACGCACTTTTGCATCACGCCCCAGCGGATTTTTCTGGGCCTGATCGCTCTTGCCGAGGTTGATCGTGATGCCCTGGTAGCCCAGCTCGACGATGCGCGCCACCTGGAAACGGCTGTCGGCCTTGACTTGCGGAATGTCCGATGGGGCAACGCGCTCGATCAGATCGATCTGCCCCGATCGCAGATTGGCCAGGCGCACCGTCGCGTCGACGATCGGCTGGTAGATGACCTTGTCGAAATGGATCTGGGACTTGTTCCAGTAGTTGGGATAGCGATCCAGCACGATGCGGTCCTGGGCGATGCGCTCGGTGAACTTGAACGGCCCGGAACACACCGGCTTGCTGCCGAAGCCGGTCGGGTTTTCCTGAGCCGCTTTTGGCGAGACCATCATGCCGGCGCGATCGGCGAGGACCGCCAGAAGCGGCGCAAATGGTGCCGACAGGTTCAGGCGAACGGTCTGGTCGTCCAGCACGTCGACGGTGGAAACCGGCAGCAACTCGCCACGGCGATTGGAACCGGCCAGCGTCTTGTGCCGCTCGATGTTGAACTTG
>JAJAYS010000151.1 GCA_026786065.1 Polaromonas sp. | reverse complement strand
CTCTTATTCTGGGTCTGGGCCGATCGGGCGTGGCTATGGCCCGCTGGTGCGCGCGTTCGGGTGGGCAGATCACTGTGGCCGATACCCGGCCGAAACCGCCGGAGCTTTCAGCCCTGATGACTGAGGTGCCCACGGCCTGCTTCGTGCATTCGGAGATGGACACGAACCTGCTGGCGCGCGGCCGATTCGACCGGGTATTGAAAAGCCCGGGCCTTTCGCCGCAGTTGGTCTCGGCCGTGATGACGGCGGCAACGGCGGACTCCATCCCCTGCGGCAACGAGCTAAGCCTGTTTGCCGAAGCGCTGGGCGCTTTGAAAACCGACCGCGCTTATGCGCCGCAGATCATCGGCATCACCGGCACCAACGGCAAGACGACCGTCACCGCGCTGACCGGCAAGCTGATCGGCGACGCGGGAAAGTCGGTGGCCGTGGCTGGCAACATCGGCCCAAGTCTTCTCGAGACACTGGCCAGCCGGCTAGACGCCGAGGCTTTGCCCGAGGTCTGGGTGCTTGAGCTGTCGAGCTTTCAACTCGACGGTGTGGAGAATTTCGAGCCCAGCGTGGCCACTGTCCTCAACATCACGCAGGACCATCTCGACTGGCATGGCAGTCTGGCTGCCTATGCCGAAGCAAAGTCTCGGGTTTATGGCCAAGGCCAGAGGCTGCTCAACCGGGACGATGCCCTGGTCATGCGCGGCGCTCCTCCGCTACTCAAAGGCAAGCCGATTCGGGCCTACCTCTCGTTCGGCCTGGATGAGCCGCAGCGTCCCGGGGATTACGGTCTCGAAAGTGTCAACGGGATGACCTGGCTGGTTCGCGCCCTCGAAGCCGACGAAACCATACGGCGAAAAAAAGGCGAAGAGAGTGTGCTGCACATCCAGCGCCTGATGCCGGCCGATGCGCTGCGTATTCGCGGCAGGCACAACGCCGTCAACGCGCTGGCCGCGCTGGCGCTGGCGGTTGCTGTCGGCTGCGCGATGGCTCCGCTTTTGCATGGGCTGCGCGATTACAGGGGAGAGCCGCATCGGGTCGAATCCATCGCAACGCTCGACGCGGTGGAGTATTTCGACGACAGCAAAGGCACCAACGTAGGCGCAACCGTGGCGGCCTTGACTGGCCTGGGTGCCGAGCGCCGCCTGGTGCTGATTGCCGGCGGCGACGGCAAAGGGCAGGATTTCTCGCCGCTGGCCGATCCGGTTTTGCGCTTCGTGCGGGCGGTGGTGCTGATCGGGCGCGATGCGCCAGCTCTTGGAGCTGCGCTTGGTGGGACCGGCGTGCCGTTGTTCTTCGCCGACTCGCTGCCTGCTGCGGTTGTCCTGGCGGCGCAGCACGCACAGGCTGGCGACGCGGTGTTGATGTCACCGGCCTGCGCCAGCCTCGACATGTTCGACAACTACGAACACCGGGCGCGGGTTTTCGTCGAAGCCGTGCAGGCGCTGGCGCTCGACAGGGGGGTGCTGTCATGAGCGCAATCCTCGCCTGCTCCAGGCAGGCCAGTGCGGCAGGGCGCAGCTGGGAGCTTGACCCATGAGCACGGCGACCCGCGTCAGCGACTGGTTTGTCCGCTTGACCCCCTGGCGCACCGAGCCTGCCGAAGCCTTGCCGGTCAGGCTGGGCGCACAGGGCCGCACCCGCCAGCAGCGCAACCAGGCGGGGCTCTCGGGCTTTGATCAGGCGCTTGTCTGGATCACGTTGGCCCTGCTGATGTGGGGCTTGGTGATGGTTTATTCGGCCTCCATTGCGTTGCCCGACAACCCGAAATTTGCGCGATATGCGCATAGCCATTTTGTGGTGCGCCATCTGCTTTCGCTGGTGGTGGCTTTTCTGGCTGCGCTGCTCGCCTTCCAGGTTCCGCTGAAGGTCTGGGAAAAGCTCGCGCCCTGGGTCTTCGTGGTGTCCTTGGGGTTGCTGGCGCTGGTGCTGATACCCGGCATCGGCAAAGACGTCAACGGCGCGCGGCGCTGGATTGCGCTGGGCACGATGAACTTCCAGCCATCCGAGTTGGCGAAGTTCGCCGTGCTGCTGTACGCGTCGAACTACATGGTTCGCAAGATGGAGGTGAAGGAAAGGTTTTTTCGCGCGGTGCTGCCGATGGGCGTAGCAATCGGCCTGGTCGGCGTGCTGCTGCTCGCTGAACCCGATATGGGGGCCTTCATGGTGATCTCGGTGATCGCGATGGGAATTCTCTTTCTCGGCGGCGTCAATGCGCGGATGTTTTTCGTCATCACCGCAGTGGTGGTGTTGGCCTTCGGCGTGATGGTGATGTTCAGCGAATGGCGGCGCGAACGCATCTTTGCCTATCTCGACCCGTGGAGCGACAAATACTCTATGGGCAAGGGCTATCAGCTTTCGCACTCGCTGATTGCCTTTGGACGCGGCGAGGTATTTGGGGTCGGTCTGGGAGGCAGCATAGAAAAACTGCACTGGCTGCCCGAGGCGCACACCGATTTCCTGCTGGCGGTCATCGGCGAGGAGTTTGGCCTGCTGGGCGTGCTGGCCGTCATCGGCATGTTTATGTGGATGACACGGCGCATTATGCACATTGGCCGCCAGTCGATTGCGCTGGACCGCGTGTTTGCCGGCCTGGTCGCACAGGGTGTGGGGATCTGGATAGGATTTCAGACTTTCATCAACATCGGCGTCAATCTGGGCGCGCTGCCGACCAAGGGCCTGACGCTGCCGCTGATGAGCTTCGGCGGTTCGGCGATTCTGATGAATCTCGTGGCTTTGGCGGTAGTGCTGCGCATCGATTACGAGAATCGCATGATGATGCGCGGAGGCCGGTCATGAGCGCCGTCCAGATCAAGGCAGCGCTTGTGATGGCGGGCGGTACCGGTGGTCACATCTTTCCGGGCCTGGCCGTTGCCGAAGCGCTGCGGGAGCGCGGATGGCGGGTCCACTGGCTTGGCGGGCGCGGAACGGCCGCTCAGCCAAGTATGGAAAGCCACCTGGTGCCGGCGCGCGGCTTTGCTTTCGAGGCCATCGACTTCTCCGGCGTGCGCGGCAAGGGGCCGCTCACTCTGGCCTTGCTTCCGATGCGGCTGCTCAAGGCGTTCTGGCAAAGCATTGCAGTATTGCGACGTGTTAAACCCGATGTCGTGATCGGTTTGGGTGGCTATATCTGCTTTCCGGGCGGCATGATGGCGGTGCTGCTCGGCAAGCCACTGGTGTTGCACGAGCAAAATTCGGTTGCGGGCTTGGTCAACAAAATTCTCGCCGGCGTTGCCGACCGCGTGTTCAGCGCCTTTCCGAAGGTGCTCGGCAACGCGCAATGGATCGGCAACCCGCTGCGTCAGGCGTTTACCCGGCAGAAAGATCCGGCCAGGCGCTTTGCCGGTCGCAGCGGGCCACTAAAGCTGTTGGTGGTCGGCGGCAGTCTGGGGGCTAAAGCGCTGAACGACCTGCTACCCCAGGCGCTGGCGCTGATCCCGCTGGCTGGCAGACCGCAGGTTATTCATCAAAGCGGCGCGCGGCAGATCGAGGCGCTGCGGAGCGCCTATGCTGCGGCTGGTGTCCAGGCTACCCTGACGCCGTTCATTGAGGACACCGCCACCGCCTTCGCCGAGGCCGACCTGATCGTCTGCCGCTCAGGTGCCAGCACCGTGACGGAGATCGCAGCAGTGGGCGCTGCCGCGTTGTTCGTGCCGTTCCCGGCTGCGGTGGACGATCACCAGACCACGAATGCGCGATACCTGGTCGATCAAGGCGGCGGCTGGCTGGTTCAGCAGCGCGACTTGACCCCGGTGATGCTGGCCGAGTTGCTACAAAAAACAGAGCGTTTTACGCTAGTAGAAGCTGCCCAGAAAGCCAAAAAGATGCAAAAGACGAGCGCCACTGAACAGGTGGTGAGCGCGTGCGAGGCCCTGGCGTCATGAAACATGCCGTCAAGCACATCCACTTTGTGGGCATCGGCGGCTCGGGCATGTCGGCGATTGCCGAGGTGCTGCACACGTTGGGCTACCAGATCTCCGGATCGGACCAGACCGACAGCCCGGCGCTGCGCCGGCTTGGCAGTCTGGGCATTTCCATCATGTCGGGCCATAGCGCGGCCAACGTACTCGGTGCAGATGCCGTGGTGACCTCGACAGCGGTCAAGGCCGACAACGTCGAAGTCGTAGCCGCGCGCGAGAACCGCATCTCCATCGTGCCCCGTGCGCTGATGCTGGCCGAACTGATGCGGCTCAAGCGCGGTATTGCGATTGCCGGCACGCACGGCAAGACGACCACCACCAGCCTGGTTGCCAGCGTTCTGATGGAAGCCGGTCTGGATCCGACGTTTGTGATCGGCGGGAGGCTCAATAGTGCCGGCGCCAACGCCCGGCTCGGCAGCGGCGACTACATCGTCGTCGAGGCCGACGAGTCTGATGCCTCCTTTTTGCACCTGCTGCCGGTGATGGCGGTCGTCACCAACATCGACGCCGACCACATGGAAACCTATGGCCACGATTTCGAGCGGCTGACTACCGCGTTCGTGGACTTTCTCCAGCGCATGCCGTTTTACGGAACCGCCATTCTCTGCACCGACAACGCGGCCGTGCGCGGCATCGTGGACCGGGTCACCTGTCCCGTAACCACCTACGGTTTTGGTGAGGACGCCCAGGTGCGCGCGGTCGATGTGCAGGCTGTCGAAGGCACGATGCATTTCACAGTGCGCCGGCGCAACGGTGTCGTGCTGCCCGATCTGCCAGTGGTGTTGAATCTGCCGGGGCGCCATAACGTGCTCAATGCGCTGTCGGCAATTGCGGTGGCGGTCGAACTCAATCTGCCCGACGCGGCGGTGCAGCGCGCGCTGGCTGGCTTTGCCGGTGTCGGGCGCCGCTTCCAGCGCTACGGCGAATTGCCGACCGCCGGCGGCGTATTCACGCTGGTCGATGATTACGGGCACCACCCGGTCGAGATGGAGGCAACGCTTGACGCAGCCCGCGGTGCATTTCCGGGCCGCAGGCTGGTGCTGGCATTTCAGCCGCATCGCTACAGCCGCACCCGCGACTGCTTTGAAGATTTTGTCAAGGTGATCGGCGCCGCCGACATCGTTTTGCTGGCCGAGGTCTATGCCGCCGGTGAAGCGCCCATCGTCGCAGCCGACGGCCGCGCTTTGGCGCGCGCGCTGCGTGTGGCCGCAAAGGTCGAACCGGTGTTCGTTGCCGATATTGCCGACATGCCGCAGGCCATCGCCGATAGCGTGCTGGCCGGTGATGTGGTGCTGTGCATGGGCGCCGGATCTATCGGTGCGGTTCCCGCGCGTCTCGGCGAGTTGCTCGCGTTGCAGAGCCAGCCACTGCAACCAGGAGCCAGACCATGAATGCGACGCCGTTTGATTTTGGCAAGGTCGCCGTCCTGATGGGCGGCGTATCGGCCGAGCGGGAAGTCTCGCTGATGTCGGGAAGCGGCGTGCTGCGGGCACTGCTTTCCGAGGGTGTCGATGCGCATGCCTTTGATCCGGCAGAGCGCGCCCTGGAGGAACTCAAGCGCGACAACTTTTCCCGCTGCTTTATCGCGCTGCACGGCCGTTTCGGCGAAGACGGCACAGTTCAGGGCGCGCTGGAACTGCTCGGCATCCCCTACACCGGTTCGGGCGTCATGGCGTCGAGCGTGGCTATCGACAAGGTGATGACCAAGCGCATTTTGCTCGCCGACGGCCTGCCGACACCGCGTTACGTGCTGCTGCGCAACGCGCTGCAGACCGGGGCGGAACTCGATGCGGTGGTTACCGCACTGGGGCTGCCGCTGATCGTCAAGCCGGCGCGTGAAGGCTCGTCCATCGGCCTCTCGAAAGTGACCCAGCGCAGTGCGATGGCGGCGGCGGTGGCACAAGCCCGGCAGCTCGACGCCGACGTGCTGTGCGAGCAGTTCATAAGTGGCGACGAGGTTACCTGCCCGGTGCTGGGCAGCGGCGACGATGCGCGAGCCTTGCCAGTGATTCGTATCGTTGCGCCTGACGGCAACTACGACTACCAGAACAAGTACTTCACCGACACCACCCAGTATCTGGTGCCTTGCGGCCTGCCCGCTGGTGAAGAGGCGGCGATTCAGGCTCTGGTGCTCAAGACCTTCAGGACGCTCCAGTGCCGTGGCTGGGCCCGTGCCGACGTGATGATCGACCAGGCCACTCGCAAGCCCTACCTGCTGGAGATCAACACCTCGCCCGGCATGACCGGGCATTCGCTGGTTCCGATGTCGGCGCGCGCCGCCGGGATGTCCTACGAAGCGCTGTGCCTCGCGGTGTTGCGCAGTGCGGCGCTGGACCATGCGGTTCCGTCGGGGAGTCGGCCCTGAACGCCCGCTCGCGCCAGCCCGCTCTCCGGCCGCTCGACGTCCGGCTGATGAACGCTGCGAGCACCATTTTCGTCACCGTGTTCTCGTTGATGGTCATTGCACTGCTGGTCTCGTGGCTGATGCGCCAGTCGCTGTTCGACATCACCGCCATCGAGGTGCAGGGCGACCTGCAGCACAACAGCCCGGCCAACCTGCGTGCGAACGTTTCTCCGCGGCTGGCCGGAAATTTTTTCATGATGGATTTGACGCGGACCCGCGCTGCCTTCGAAGCGATTCCCTGGGTCCGCAAAGCGGTGGTGCAGCGCGAATTCCCGAACCGGCTGAAGGTCTCGTTGCAGGAGCACCAGCCGGTGGCGTTCTGGGGCACTGCTGGAGAGGCGCGGCTGATCAACAGCTTTGGTGAAGTATTTGAGGTCAATCAGGGCGATGTCGAGAGCGAAGACCTGCCGGTGCTGAGCGGGCCGCTGGCGCAGGCCGGTTTAATTCTGGCCACCTACCGCAGTCTGTTGCCGCTTTTTGTGCAGTTCGATGCCGTGCTCGAACAGCTTGAACTGACCAGCCAGGCCAACTGGCGGGCCCGTCTCGACAGCGGCGCCGTCATCGATTTGGGAAATGGATCGACCGAAGAGGTCATAGCCCGCACCGCGCGATTCATCGCCACATTGGGGCAGGTCTCGTCGCGTTATGGGAGGGAACTTGAATCGGCCGATCTGCGTTACAGCAGCGGCTATGCGATCAAGCTCAGAGGCGTCACAACGGGCGCGACGACCAAAAAAGAAGCGAAGAAAGCGACAAGGTAAAGCAATGGCAAAAGAATACAAGGATCTCGTGGTCGGGCTGGACATCGGCACCAGCAAGGTCATGGTGGTGGTCGCGGAGATCATGTCCGGAGGCGAGTTGAAACTGGCGGGACTCGGCATCGCGCCAAGTCATGGCCTGAAGCGTGGGGTCGTGGTCAACATCGATGCGACGGTGCAGAGCATTCAGCAGGCGCTGAAAGAAGCCGAACTGATGGCCGACTGCAAGATTGCGCGCGTCTATACCGGCATCACCGGCAGCCACATTCGCGGCATTAATTCAAGCGGCATGGTCGCCATCAAGGACAAGGAAGTCACGCAGACTGATGTGGCGCGGGTCATAGAGACCGCCAAGGCCATCAATATCTCTACCGATCAGCGCTTGTTGCTGGTCGAGCCCCAGGAATTCGTCATAGATGGCCAGGACGTGCGCGAGCCGATCGGCATGAGCGGCATCCGGCTGGAGGCCAAGGTGCACATCGTCACCGGTGCGCAAAGTGCGGCGGAAAACATCATCAAGTGCGTTCGGCGCTGCGGCCTGGAGGTCGATCAGCTGATGCTCAATCCGCTGGCTTCCAGCCTGGCTGTATTGACGCAGGACGAGCAGGAACTCGGCGTGGCGCTGGTGGACATCGGCGCCGGCACCACCGACGTAGCCATTTTTACCGGCGGCGCGATTCGCCATACGGCCGTGATCCCGATTGCCGGCGACCTGATCACCAGCGACATCGCGATGGCCCTGCGCACGCCGACCAAAGATGCCGAGACCATCAAGGTTGAAAGCGGCTGTGCCAAACAACTTCTGGTTGACCCGGAAACACAGGTCGAAGTGCCCGGACTTGGCGACCGCAGGCCACGGCTGCTGAGTCGCCAGGCGCTGGCCGGCGTCATCGAGCCGCGCGTCGAAGAAATTTTCTCGCTGGTGCAGCAGGTGATCCGCGAGTCCGGCTATGAGGAAGTGCTGTCGTCGGGCATTGTGTTGACCGGCGGGAGCGCCGTGATGCACGGAATGGTCGAGCTCGGTGAAGACATCTTCCTCAAGCCGGTACGCCGCGGCATTCCACGCTACGCCAGCTCGCTCGCCGACATGGTGGCGCAGGCGCGCGCCGCCACGGTCATGGGTTTGCTCGAAGAGGCCCGGCTGGCGCGCATGCGCGGCTACAAGGTTTCGCAAAAAGCAGGCAGCGTACACAGCGCTTTTGGACGTGTCAAAGACTGGTTCGTGGGGAATTTTTAATGACCACAGCAAGCGGATTTGTCATGGCCAGACTCTGGTATTGCAACCACTGTGGAGGTGCTGACCCACCTTCAGGCGCGCCCGTGCGGCGCGACCGACTACAACCCGATTCAGGCAACTGCGTTTTTTCTACAGGAGGTTCCAAATGAGCATCGAAATGATTGAAATCGAAGAATTCAACCAAGGCACACAGATCAAGGTGATCGGTGTCGGTGGCGGCGGCGGAAACGCGGTCGGGCACATGATCGCCTGTGGCGTTCAGGGCGTCGAGTTCATCTGCGCCAACACCGACGCGCAAGCGCTCAGCCGCGGCAATGCGCACCGCACCATCCAGCTCGGCAGCAGCGGCCTTGGGGCCGGCAGCAAGCCCGACAAGGGCCGTGATGCCGCCGAGCTGGCGGTCGATGCGATCCGTGAGTCGATCGCTGGCGCGCACATGCTGTTCATTACCGCCGGCATGGGCGGCGGCACCGGCACCGGCGCGGCGCCGGTCATTGCACGGGTCGCGAAAGAGATGGGCATATTGACCGTCGGCGTCGTGACCAAGCCCTTCGACTTCGAAGGTGGCCGCCGCATGACCAACGCCGACCTAGGCCTGACCGAGCTCGAAGCCAACGTCGATTCGCTGATCGTCATCCTCAACGAGAAACTGCTCGAGGTGCTTGGCGACGACGTAAGCCAGGATGAAGCCTTCGCGCATGCCAATGACGTGCTGAAAAACGCGGTTGGCGGCATCGCCGAGATCATCAACGTGCCCGGCCATGTGAATGTGGACTTTGAAGACGTTCGCACCGTAATGGGGGAGCCTGGAAAGGCCATGATGGGCACCGCCAAGGCCAGCGGCCCGGACCGGGCGCGTATCGCGGCCGAGCAGGCGGTCGCCTGTCCGCTGCTTGAAGGCATCGACCTGTCGGGCGCCAAGGGCGTGCTGGTGCTGATCACCGCCGCCAAGGGCTCGCTCAAGCTGGCCGAGTCCAAGCTCGCGATGAACACCATCCGCGCCTACGCCTCACCCGATGCGCACGTCATTTACGGCACCGCGTACGACGACGATCTGGGCGACAACATTCGTGTCACCGTCGTGGCCACCGGTCTGAGTCGCCAGGGTGTGCGGCGCCAGGCGCCGCCGCTTCAAGTGCTGCGCACCGGCACCGACAACAGGCCCTTCAACCTGCCCACGCTCAACGCGGTGGTCGGCGGCAACGGTCTGGTCCAGGCCGGTCTTGGTCATGGTCATGGCCACGGTCAGCCCGACTACGACAACATTTCGATTCCCAAAGTCTGGCGCAGCCCGCGCACCCAGGCTGCGGCCAAGGTCGATGCGCTGGCGTCCGGCGGAATGGACGATTTCGAAATACCGGCGTTCTTGCGCAAGCAGGCGGACTGAACGCAGCGTTGAAGGCCCTTCGCTGGGTCAGGCATCGGCCTCGCCGGCAGGCCGATGCTGCGGCCGCCGGGACTGAACCATCGGCAGCGGGGTGGCGCGGGGTGGCGCACCTAAAGCCTGGCCTTGGGGCCGGGTCGGCCCGGCGCAGGGGGATGGCCTTGCGCGCGCTGGAGCCGTGCTGCCAAACTAAAATCAAGACTATGTTGGCTCAAAGAACCCTGAAATCCCTGACCAATGCGGTTGGCGTCGGCCTGCATAGTGGTCAGCGGGTGGAGCTGACTCTGCGTCCGGCGGCCGCCGACACCGGCATCGTGTTTCGCCGCGTCGATTTGCCCCAGCCGGTCGAGATACCGATCTCGGCGCTGGCGGTGACCGACACCCGCCTGGCTTCGACCATTTCGAGCGGGGCAGCCAAAGTCCATACCGTCGAGCATCTGATGTCGGCCTGCGCGGGCTTGGGCATCGACAACCTGATCGTCGATATCACCGCTGAGGAAGTGCCGATCCTTGACGGCTCGGCGTCGTCCTTTGTGTTTCTGCTCCAGTCGGCCGGCATTGCACTGCAAGGCGCGCCCAAGCGCTTTGTCCGCGTACTCAAGCCGGTGGAAGTGCGCGAGGGCGAGGGTGCCAGCGCCAAGTGGGCGCGATTGGAGCCCTATGAAGGCTACAAGCTGAGCTTCGAGATCGATTTCGGGCATCCTGCGGTGGACCTGACCGGCCAGCGGGTGGAGTTTGATTTCAGCTCCAGCGGCTACACCCGCGACATAGCCCGGGCCCGCACTTTTGGCTTCACCAAGGATGTCGAGATGATGCGGTCCAGGGGGTTGGCGCTGGGGGGGGGCCTCGACAACGCCATCGTGATGGACGACTACAAAGTGCTCAACACCGGCGGTCTGCGTTACAACGACGAGTTTGCCAAACACAAAATCCTTGACGCAATGGGCGACCTGTATCTGCTTGGCAAGCCGCTGCTGGCCGCCTACAGCGCCTTTCGCTCGGGGCATGCGATGAACAACAAACTGCTGCGCGAACTGCTGTCCCAGCCGGGGGCCTATGAAGTCGTCTCCTTCGACGACGAAAAGCACGCCCCCCAAGGCTTTGCGACACTGGCGCGCGCGTGGTAGCCATGCTCATGGTCTGGCACGCATGCTGCTGATCCGCTGGCTGATCCTGCTGCCACTGCTGGTAGCCATCGGCGCTTTTGTCGCTTATGTGCTAACCGGTCAGCAGCGCTTTCGGCGCTTTGGCCTGCGGGTGTTTCGCCTGACGCTGGCCGCCGGCCTGCTGATGTTTGCGGTGATGATTTACGAACGGCTCGCCTGATCCTGCAAGCGGGCTTTTGCCAGCCGGGCGATCGCGGCACCGGCGTGCGCATGGGTAATGGCCAGGCCCAGCGCATCGGCTGCGTCCTTGCCCGGCAGGGCCGGCAGCTTCAGCAAACGCATCACCATTTGCTGCACTTCAGCTTTCCCAGCCTTGCCATAGCCGGCCACCGCTTTTTTCATCTGCAGCGCGGTGTATTCGGCTATCGGCAGGTTGCCCGAGGCCAGCGCCGTGATGCAGGCGCCGCGCGCCTGCCCCAGCAGCAAGGTGGCTTGCGGATTGACGTTGACGAACACGATCTCGACCGAAGCCGCGCTGGGCTGGTAGCGCTGCATGACCTCGCTGACGCCATCGAACAAAACCTTCAGCCGCGCCGGCAGGTTGCCACCGTCCAGCCGCGTCGTCTTGATAGTGCCGCTGGCCACATAACGCAGGTGCTGGCCGTCCAGTTCCACCACGCCAAAGCCGGCAATCTGCAGTCCAGGATCGATTCCGAGTATACGCATGTCGCTATTTTTTTAAGAGCTAATAACGCCCGTATTTAGTGGGCTGCAGCCCGATAAAGCTTAAGAAAACGTGTTTACTTGGGGTCGCCGAACACCGTCGAACCTCCTTGTTGCCTCTCCCGCTGGGAGGGGGAACAACACCCTCAATCTCTCCCACAGCGGGAGGCAAAAACAATCGCAAGCGCGAACACCTGAGCAAGTACAAGAAAGCGGCGCGATCCGCGCTGGCCCGCACGGCGACCGCCGGGTGTCACGGCACGGCCACCGCCGGCATGCGCCCGGCAATTGTGCCGGCGCGGGCGGCCAGGTAGCCCGAGGCCGGGCGGGTCTCGAAGTAGCGCGGCCGCGGCAGCATCACGGCCAGGCGCGCCGCCTCGTAGTTCGACAGCCGCGCTGCCGGTTTGCGGTAGTAGTGCCTGGCCGCTGCTTCGGCGCCGAACACGCCGTTTCCCCATTCGACGCTGTTGAGGTAGATCTCCAGGATGCGCTGCTTGTCCAGCAGAGCTTCGAGCAGCAGCGTCAGCACCAGCTCCTGCGCCTTGCGCAGCAGCGTCCGCTCGCCCGACAGGAACAGGTTTTTGGCGAGCTGCTGCGTGATGGTCGAGCCGCCAACGATCCTGGCTGGTCTGCGGGCCGCCTGAAGCTGGCTGCCAGTCTGGTCGGCCCGCTTCTCGGCGATGGCGTTGCGGTCCCAGGCTTTCTCAAGGGCTTCGACATCAACCCCTTCGTGCTCGACAAAGCTGGCATCCTCGGAGGCAATCACCGCGCGTTTGAGGCTCTCCGGCAGGCTGCCATACGGCACCCATACCTGCTGCCATTTCCGCGACCCGGGCGCCTGCGCGAGCTGCCACAGCTCCGAGCGCTGGAACGCGGTCGATTCGGGATCGACCAGCACCATCAGCGCAATGCGCCCGACAAAATAAAGCTGCAGAGCGAGTGCCGCCAGCAGCAGCAACCCAAGCAGACGGAGCGCAGCCTTCATCCCGGCCTACTGGTTGGTCATTTTGGTTTCAAGCGTGTCGTCGCGGGTGAACGTGAAGCGCGAAACCACCACGATCTGCGCCGCTTTTCTGAGCATTTCCGGGTTGAAGATGCTAAACGGCCCGGCGTTGCGCACGATTGCCTCGGCGCGGCGGTCAAGGGCCACGCTGCCCGAGGTCTGCACCACATCGGTGTCGATCACTCGGCCGTCGTGGTTGACGGTCCAGGCCATCGTCAGCTCGCCGTAGAGCTTCTTTCCGGCCTGACTCGGAAAGTTGACCGTGCCTTTTTGTTCGATTTTGCGGCGCAGCGTGTCGTAGTAAATCGCATAAACCTCTTCACGCGTCGCCGGACTGATGTAGCGCTTTTTGGGCCGCGCGTTTTCTTCGTTGATGCGCTTTTCGATCTCGGCGAGGATTTTGACCAGCTGCATCCGTTTTTCTTCACGCTCGAGCTGCTGCGCGTTGGCAGAGGTCTGCTGCAGCGTTTGCAGCGGCAGGGTGGCCAGCTGCTTTTTGACCTGCGCCAGCAACTGCATCTCCTGCTCCCGCAGCGCATCAATTTTGCGCTGCGATTCCTCTGCCGCGTCGCCCAGCTCGGTGAAAGCCGACGCCGGCAGCGGCGAGGTGGCGCGGCCTTTTTCAAGCTGACCGCCGCCAGCGAGCGAGGCCTGTGCAATCGCCTTGGCGATGTCCGGCTTCTCGTTCGATTTGGCGTTGACCAGAATCACTTCGAGCGGCGTGTCCTGAAACACCCGGTCGAAGGCGTCTGGATCGACAAAGCGTGAGGTCAGCACAACGGCGTGCAGGACGACCGAAACGCCCAGCGCGAGTTGCAAGGTGGTGGGGGACTTCACAGTGCGCGATTATCCGTGGGATGCCCGGCGCTGAAGGCAAAGCGCTGCAGGCTGGGTCGGCCGGTGTTGCGTTTTCGGCAGCGCCCGGCTGGGGGCCGTCGCCTGGGGCGTCATCCACCTCCAGCGCAATTGAAATCGGGCCGGCCGGGGCTCCGTCATCGCCTTCTTCATCGCCTTCGTCCTCGCTCCCGTCGCCGACGCTTTCGCCTGCCAGCGCAGCCGACGCGGACCCGGCG
>JAJAYS010000150.1 GCA_026786065.1 Polaromonas sp. | reverse complement strand
CCTCGGGGGGGCGCTGCTCATTCGCCTGGGGCTCGGGGTTGACCGCAGAGGGGCGGTTGTTTGTTGGGCGGGGGGGGGTCATGCAGGGAACATTTTTTGGTGCATCCTCCAAACCTAACCCGCTACGCTGCAACGCGATGTAGTCGCGCGATGATGCGCTGTGTAGGATGCACGACGGCGAATCCGCTGCCGCGCTGCACGCGCTCTGGTACAAGAACCTGCGTCTTGCGTAGGCCGTGTGCCTTGTGCCCTGTCTGGCTAGCCGATCTTCGCCGCCACCAAATCCCCACGTTTGCCCCATGTCTGCCTCATTGACCCCTGCTGCTGCTTTCCCAACCGACCCTGCCGATTCCCCATCGCACCCGCCCGGCCTCCAGGCTTTGTTGCACTGGACCGAAGACCGGCAAAGCCGCATGGCCCGCTGGCGCTCGGAGCGCGCAGCACCGCCTCCGGTACGGGTAGTGATAGCCGACGACACACTGGCCGCCGACAAGGCGTATCGACTGGCCTGCGAGGGCACCGCGCTGCTGTGGCGCGGCGATTTTCAGAACGCCAGGCATCTGCTGCAGGCGCTGGCCCGCCGAACCGACAAACCGACACCCCGGAGCCGGAAAAAAACCGGCATATTGGCGGGCCTTGAGACCAGCCCGGCACAGGCCTTTCACTTGCACCGGCAGGCGCAGGCCCAGCGCGCCCGCGTGCTGGCTATGTTGCTGGTCGAGATGGGGGAGGACTATCGGATTGCGCTCAAGCGTGCGCCGGATGTGCGCCTGGCTTGCGAACAAGTCTGGGGTCCTGCTGACGGCGCGGCGGCCACATCGGTCTGCGCCCTGCGTGAACTGCTTGGTTTGGTCAGCGCGCATGAGTGGCGAAAAAAAGGGGTTGCCATCGCGGCGCTCGGCAACGCGCCAAGCGACCGTATTCATCCCCACTACGGGGTTTTCTCGCCGGTGCGCGGCGAGTACGTCGAGCTGGTGGCCAGCACGGCCTTGCCCGGTCCACAACCGGTGCCGCTGGCCTTCGACATCGGCACCGGCTCCGGCGTGCTGGCGGCGCTGCTGGCCCGGCGCGGTGTCGCGCGCGTGGAGGCAACCGACTCCGACGCACGCGCTCGCGCCTGCGCCAACGACAACATCGCGCGGCTTGGACTCTCCAAACGCGTCGCCATCGTCGAGGCAGAGCTTTTCCCTGAAGGCCGGGCGCCGCTGGTGGTCTGCAACCCGCCCTGGCTGCCGGCGCGTGCGTCTTCGCCCATAGAGCATGCGATTTACGACGAGGACAGCCGCATGCTGCGCGGCTTTCTTGCCGGGCTCGCGGCGCATCTGACGCCTGGGGGCGAAGGTTGGCTGATTCTTTCGGACCTGGCCGAGCATCTGGGGCTGCGTTCGCGTGCCGAGCTGCTGACGGCGATTGCCGGGGCCGGTCTGGTGGTGGCCGGCCGGACCGAGGTGCATCCAGCGCACCCGAAAGCCGGCGATGCGGCCGATCCGCTGCATCAGGCCCGCGCCCGTGAGGTCACCTCGCTATGGCGCCTGACCGTGGCCGAAGCCCAGGCAGATGCGCCATGACCATCGTGCTGGCGCCGATGGAAGGCTTGCTGGACTTCGTGCTGCGCGATGTGCTGACGCGCATCGGCGGCATAGACCGCTGCGTGTCCGAATTCATACGCATCACCAACCAGCTTTTGCCTGAACGGGTGTTCACCCGCATCGTGCCCGAGCTCCACAACGGCGGGCGCACCGCTGCCGGAGTGCCGGTACGGGCGCAACTGCTCGGCTCCGACCCGGTATGCCTGGCCGAGAACGCTGCCCGGCTGGCCTCGCTCGGGCCGGAGGGCATCGACCTGAACTTCGGCTGCCCGGCGCAAATCGTCAACCGCCACGGCGGCGGGGCGGCCTTGCTCGACCACCCGGAAGCGCTGTACGCCATCGTCGCGGCGGTGCGGCGGGCAGTGCCGGCCGGCATGCCGGTATCGGCCAAGATGCGCCTGGGTACGCGGGACGACTCCCTTGCCATCGATTGCGCGCTGGCGCTGGCGGCCGGTGGTGCCGACGAGCTGGCGGTGCATGCGCGCACCAAGGCGCAGGGCTACCGCCCGCCCGCGTACTGGGGTCGCATTGCCGACATCCGGGCCGCCGTGGCGATTCCGGTGATCGCCAACGGCGAAATCTGGACCGTCGGCGATGCGCTGGCCTGCCGTGCGCAGTCGGGTTGTCAGGACCTGATGCTGGGCCGCGGCATGGTGGCCGACCCCGGTCTGGCGCTGGCCGTCAAGGCCCAAGGGTTGAACGCTGTGCACGGCAGTCGCGCAGACCTGGATGCGCTGCAGTGGGAGGCACTGCACCCCGCGCTGGTTTATTTCTGGGGCGTGGTGTGCAGCCGGCTCGATGCCCGCTCGCGCCCGGGCCGGCTCAAACAATGGCTGAATTTTTTGCGGCGGCGCTTTCCGCCGGCGCAAGTTGCTTACGACACGCTAAAAACCGTCGATGACCCGGCCGCCATCGAGGCCTGGATAGACGGACTGCGCCAGGGTGATCGGCCGAGCGCAGCAAAGACGGCTGTAAAGCAGGGCTTTTTTCAGCCGGTGGGAGCGCGCTGCGCTTACAGCGGGTTCGCGCTGCGCAAGCTAGAGTCATTTGTCGTGCCCTGAACACCCAGACGCTGCGTCTGGTTCGGGACTCCCGCTTTTCTAGGTAGCCGTGGACGCCCCAATGGACAGACGTGAATTTTCAAGAACTTCGGCCTTGCTTCTGGCCTTGGGGCCGTATGGCCTTTCGCTGTCGCAAACCGCAGCCTCGCCCGGTGCGCGTGCCAAGGATGCAGCGGTTGCGACCGGCACCAATTTTTCGGGAATGGAGTGGGCTGCATGGGGTCTGCGACAAGGCCTGAGCAGCGCGCCCAACCTGCATTACACGCCGCCCCGGCGGGCGGACATCGCCTACATGGCGGCCTGCGGGTTTCGCAAGAACCGCCTGCCGTTCCAGTGGGAACTGCTCCAGCCGATGCTGCACGACACCCGCGCCAACGACGCGGCGCGCAAGCTGATCGGCGAGCCCGGCGTATTCCATGCCAGCTACGAGGGGTTCATCACGTCTGTGCTCGACGCCCATGCGGCTGCGGGAATCACCTGCATTCTCGACAACCACAATTACTGCCGCTACCGCGACTTCCGCTATCAGGCAGACGGCGCCATCGCCGGCCTGACGGCCCCGCCCAGTGCGATTTACCGGCCTTACTCGGTCGATCCGAGTCAGGTGCTGGAGCGCATCTTTTCACTGGCGCCGGGGGCGACCCTGACGCAGGCCCACTTTGCCGATTTCTGGACGCGTGCAGCAAACAAATGGAAGGGCCACCCCGGCCTGGCCGGCTACGGTCTGATGAACGAGCCGCATTCGATGCCCCGGCCCGGCGACATCGTTGGCTCGGACAAAAAGCCCGGCCGGGGCGAAGAGGATTTCGAGATCTGGCCGGCTTATGCGCGCGCTGCGATCGACGCCATCCGCAAGGTCGATCCCGAAACGCCGATCTACGTGGCCGGCAACCAGTGGAGCTCGGCGATGGCGATGGGCAGCAAGAACCCCGGATTTCCGCTGAAAGGGGCCAACCTGATCTACGAGGTGCATCTCTACCTCGATGCGCGAAACACCGGGGGCACTTTCGACTACGACACCGAGGCGGCCAGCAGCATCACGGTCGGTCTCGGGCGCGGCGGCATCAAGCCCACCACCGGCCTTGAGCGGCTGAAGATGGCCACCGAATGGGCCGAAAACAAGAAAGTCAAAATCTCATTGACTGAAATCGGCATGCCGGTTGATGACCCGCGCTGGGAGACGATGTTCACTGCCACCGCCCGGCATGCGGTGCAGTCCGGCTGCGAGGTGTTTACCTGGAGCGGCGGCAGCCACTGGCCTTTGCATGGCTACCCGATCAACCAGGTGCCGGGCTGGCACCAGAATAAAACACTGGAACCGCTGGTGTCGGGTGCGCTGAAGGCGGCGAGCGGCATTGCCCAGGCCAGCCTGTTCGACGGTGGGCCGGGCCATGCGCGGGTCGGCGAGCCGGTGCGTATCACGGTCTATGCACGCGGCAATCTGGCCCGGCCGGTCAGCATCGAGGTGCAGGCCAGCGGCAAGGGCGCTTTGAGCAAAAGCCGGTTGACAATTCCGGCCGGCGCCAATGGCATGGACAGCTTCAGCTACACACCAGCCGCCGAGCAGATCGCAAGCTTGCGCTACAGCGTCAGCCCGTCCGAGGGCCAGCTTCTGCTGGCCGCGCCGCCGCCGCGCCGGGTGTTTTCGCTGGCCGACCCGGTGGCCCATGCCGCCGTCAAGCTCGACGACGCGGCGCATGCCCTGCTGGCCAAATACAGCGCGTGCAAATGGGACATGGCCGACGGTTACACAGACTACCTTCAGGGCGAGCCGGCGGGCGCTGGCCAGGTCGTTCGCGCGATTTCCGATTCGGGTTATGGCTCGACCCCTGGCAATGCCATGCAGATGATCAACCTGCTGAACACCGACGGTAGCGGCCTGGGGCCTTTTGTGCCCGCGGTCATGCGCGTCACCAAAGGCCGCAAGAACACCGACCACGCAGCCGACGAGACCTTCGGCTTCTGGTGCAAGAAGCGCGATCCGGTGCCCAAGATCGAGCCGCGCCCGACCAACCACGCGCTCTACAACCTCGACGACGCCCATTTCGTGATCGCCGCAGTCAGCCTAACTAAAGCGAGCAGGTCGGGCGTGGTGTTTCAGGCCTCCAAAGCAGAAGCCACGCACCTGAGCGAACTCGGCTTCGACGCCGGCAGGCCGGCCGCGAAGTGGCTCGATTCCAGGGGGCAACTGGTGCGACTCAGCAGCCCCGAGCGGGCCGCATTGAATGCGCCACTGGTGCTGGGTTTCACCGCTGCGCCGGGTGCCCAGAAACTGCGGGTTGATGGCGCAGAGGTGGCGGCGAGCAAGGCCACGCTTGGACCGGGTCCGTGCAATCAGATGCTGATCGGCTGGGGCTTTGCGAATTACTACCCGCAGGGCAGCTTCGGCGGGAATGTGTATGCGGTCGTGACTGGCAAGGGCACGCCGACGCCGGCCGAAATGCGGGTGCTTGAGCGCTATTTGGCGAGTCTGGCGGGTGGCGTTATCGCCGCTTGATCGGCTGATCGGCTGATCGCTATTCGAGCTTGGCGCCGGAGGTTTTGACGACCTTGGCCATGCGCTCATAGTCGGCCGCCAGCAAGCGTGCGAATTCGGCGTTGGTCAGGCTAGCCGGCTCTATGCCCTGTTTGTCCAGCCGTTCGAGAATCACCGGGTCTTTCAAAAGTTTTGCGATGGCGGCATTCACCCGCTGCACGTCGGCGGCCGGCACGCCCGCTGGTCCGAGCAGACCAAACCATGAATCGAACTGGTAGCCCGGAAGACCGCTTTCGGCAATGGTCGGCACCTCCGGCAAATACTTCGAACGCTGCGGCGAAGTGACGCCAATCAAGCGGATGCGGCTGTCCCTGGCAAAGGCCAGCGCGCCGATGCTGGCGGCAATGACCGCCTGCGCACGGCCTGATATCACCTCATTGATGGCTTCGCCGGTTGCTTTGAGCGGCAGGTGGACCACATCGATGCCGGCCAGGCCGGTGAAATAGGCCATCGACAAATGGGTGGCGCTGCCTATGCCCGCGCTGGCGTAGTTCATTTTTCCCGGTACGGTTTTCGCATGGGCGATAAATTCGGCGGCCGTCTTCGCCGGCACGTCCGGATGGACCATCAGGACATAGCCGGCCGAGCCGACATGCGCCAGCGGAACAAAGTCTTTCTGCGGGTCGTAGGCCAGCTTGGTGTAGAGCGAGCCGGCGATGTTGTGGCTGGCTGCCGCCATCACCATCGTGCCGCTGTCCGGCGCGGTTTTGGCGACGTACGCGGTGCCCACCGTGCCGCCGGCGCCAGGCCGGTTTTCGACGATCACGGTCTGGCCGAGAGCGACGCCAAGCTCGGTAGATATCGCCCTGGCAAGGATGTCCTGCACCCCGCCTGCCGCAAAAGGCACGACGATGCGCACGAGCCGCGCGGGTGCTGCGGCCTGGGCCAGCGCCAGCGACGGCAGCCAGGGCAGGGCGCCGACAAACAGTCTTCGAGGAATCATTAAAGCTACTCCCTGGTTGGGTGGTGTGGTGGTCGGGTCGTAACGGCGCTGGCGCGATGATGCCACTGCAGGCCCGCATTGCGCCGGGGTGGTTGGCGTCAGCGGGTCACCGGCCTGCGGTAT
>JAJAYS010000149.1 GCA_026786065.1 Polaromonas sp. | reverse complement strand
TTGTAGGACCGGCCGGGCTGTTGCAGGCCTACCGCTTCCTGGCCGATTCCCGCGACGAAGGCACGGCCGAGCGACTTGACAACCTCGAAGACCCCTACCGCCTGTTCCGGTGCCACACCATCATGAACTGCGTCGATGTCTGCCCGAAGAATCTCAATCCGACGCAGGCCATCGGAAAAATCAAGGAAATGCTGGTTTTACGCTCGGTGTGAAACAGCCGTATCACGCTCCACCCCATGACCGCACTGCTCGACCAAGCCGGGCTCAGCAAGCTCAAATGGCGCTGCCGACGCGGCCTGCTTGAGAACGACTTGCTGATCCAGCGGTTTTTCCAGCGCCACGAAGCGCAGCTCACCTGCGCGCAGGCCGAGGGCCTGGGCAGCCTGATGGACCTAGCCGACAACGACCTGCTCGACCTGCTGTTGAGTCGGCACGAGCCGCATCAGCTGGAAGATCCCGAGGCCCGCGCCAGCGCCTCGACCCCGGAGGCGCTGCAAGTGCTGCAAATGCTTCGCCCCGGATCGCCCACTCACCTCAATCAGCCATGGAAATAACCCAATGAAGCTCGCCGACCACAAAGCCACTCTTTCTTTCAGCAACGGCAGCCCCAGCGTCGAATTGCCAGTCTATGCAGGCAGTGTCGGCCCGAACGTCGTGGACATCCGCAAGCTGTATGCGCAGACCGGCATGTTCACCTACGACCCGGGCTTTATGTCCACCGCCGCCTGCCAGTCGGCCATCACCTACATTGACGGCGACAAAGGGGAATTGCTGTATCGCGGTTACCCGATAGAGCAGCTGGCAGTCAATTGCGATTACCTTGAGGTCTGCCGCCTGCTGCTGTACGGCGAGTTGCCGGATGCAGCCGCCAAAAAAGAATTCACCCAGCGCGTCACCATGCAGACGATGGTCAACGAGCAGATGCAGTTTTTCCTGCGCGGCTTTCGGCGGGATGCGCACCCGATGGCCATCATGACCGGGCTGGTCGGCGCGTTGTCGGCCTTCTATCACGACAGCACCGACATCAACAACCCCGAGCACCGTGACATTTCGGCAATTCGGCTGATTGCCAAAATGCCAACGCTGGTTGCGATGGCGTACAAGTACACCGTTGGCCAGCCCTACATGTACCCGAAGAACGATCTGAGCTACGCCGGCAATTTTCTGCACATGATGTTCGCGACCCCGTGCGGGCCCTACGTGATCAGCCCGGTACTCGAACGTGCAATGGACCGCATCTTCACGCTGCACGCCGACCACGAGCAAAACGCCTCGACCTCGACCGTGCGGCTGTGCGGCTCGTCCGGCACCAACCCGTTCGCCGCGATTGCAGCCGGGGTAGCCTGCCTGTGGGGTCCGGCGCACGGCGGTGCCAACGAGGCGGCGCTGAACATGCTGGGAGACATCCAGAAGAACGGCGGTGTCGAAAAAATCGGCGAGTTCATCAAACAGGTCAAAGACAAGAATTCCGGCGTCAAGCTGATGGGCTTTGGTCATCGGGTCTATAAAAACTACGATCCCCGCGCCAAGCTGATGCAGGAAACCTGCAAAGAGGTGCTGGCGGAGCTGGGGCTTGAGAAAGATCCGCTTTTCAAGCTGGCCATGTCGCTTGAAAAGATTGCGCTCGAAGACGATTATTTCGTGTCCCGCAAGCTCTACCCGAATGTCGATTTTTATTCCGGCATCGTGCAGCGGGCGATCGGCATTCCGGTGACGCTGTTCACTGCGGTCTTTGCGCTGGCGCGTACGGTGGGCTGGATCGCCCAGTTGAACGAAATGATCGGCGATCCTGAATACAAAATCGGTCGTCCACGCCAGCTCTTTACCGGCTCTACGGCGCGCCAGGTACAGCCGCTCGCGCAGCGCTGACCAGGTCCTGTCGTCCGCCACAATCCAGCGCTGGCTGCAGCGGTAGGGGTTTTTTGCGCCCTGCGACAGCACTGTGTTGCCAGGCTTCCGGCATTGGAGACCCACTATCCCTTGGCCGAAGTCCTGGGATTCTCTGCGTAACCCCCTGCGGCCTGCGATCGGCCGGGCTCGGGCGGTCTGCTGATTTTGGGTCTTTTAAGGTTGAAACTATTTAATTGCGGGCGTCGGCAGCTATGTTTTTAATAGCGTATGAAGGTCCCGCAGCTACCTGTAGGCCACCTGCGCCAGAGAACTAAAATCACCTTTCGATCTCAACGCAGGTTCAAGCACCTACCAAAGGAACCCATGGGCCGCACCCTCTACGACAAAATCTGGGACGAGCACGTCGTCCACACCGAGGACGATGGCACGTCGATTCTCTATATCGACCGCCACTTGGTGCACGAAGTCACCAGTCCGCAGGCGTTCGAAGGCCTGCGCCAGGCCGGCCGCAAGGTCTGGCGCATCAGCTCCATCGTCGCCACGGCTGACCACAACACGCCGACGACCGGCTGGGAGCTGGGCTACGACGGCATCACCGACCTGGTCAGCAAGGAACAGGTAACGACGCTGGACGCCAACATTCACGAGTTCGGTGCGGCGGCGTTCTTTCCATTTTTGTCGCGTCGGCAGGGCATCGTGCATGTGATCGGCCCCGAAAACGGCGCCACGCTGCCGGGCATGACGGTAGTCTGCGGTGATTCGCACACCTCAACGCACGGCGCCTTCGGCGCACTGGCACACGGCATCGGCACCAGCGAGGTCGAGCATGTGATGGCTACCCAGACGCTGCTGGCCAAAAGAGCCAAAAACATGCTGGTAAAAGTTGACGGGGAGCTGGCCCGCGGTTGCACCGCCAAGGACATCGTGCTGGCGATCATCGGCAAGATCGGCACTGCAGGCGGCACCGGCTACACCATCGAGTTCGCTGGCGCGGCGATCCGTGCGCTTTCGATGGAGGGCCGCATGACCGTCTGCAACATGGCCATTGAGGCCGGAGCGCGTGCCGGGTTGGTGGCGGTGGACCAAAACACCATCGATTACATCAAAGGGCGGCTGCTCGCACCGGGCACCGACCAGGTCAGCGGAAAATTCGTCGGCGGCCCCGAATGGGACCAGGCCAGCGCCGATTGGGCCACGCTGCAGTCCGATGCCGACGCGGCGTTCGATGCGTTGGTCGAGCTAGATGCCAGCCAGATCCTGCCGCAGGTGACCTGGGGCACCTCGCCCGAGATGGTGCTGCCGATCGACGGTCGGGTGCCCGACCCTGAAAAAGAGAAAGACCCGGGCAAGCGCGACGCCATTGAGCGCGCACTGACCTACATGGGTTTGACGCCCGGCAAGGCGCTGGACGATCTGTATGTTGACAAGGTGTTCATCGGCAGTTGCACCAACAGCCGCATCGAAGACATGCGCGAAGCGGCGGCTCTGGTCAAAAAACTCGGCCTGAAGGTCGCAAAAAACGTCAAGCTGGCGCTGGTGGTGCCCGGCTCTGGAATGGTCAAGGAGCAGGCCGAGCGCGAGGGTCTCGATGTGATCTTCAAGGCAGCGGGTTTTGAATGGCGGGAGCCAGGGTGTTCGATGTGCCTGGCGATGAACGCCGACCGGTTAGAGCCCGGCGAGCGCTGCGCCTCCACCAGCAACCGCAATTTTGAAGGCCGCCAGGGCGCCGGTGGCCGCACGCATCTGGTCAGCCCGGTGATGGCGGCGGCAGCAGCGGTGCATGGGCATTTTGTCGACATCAGAAAATTTTCATAAGCCCCAGTTTCAGGAGACCACCATGAAAAAGACCACTACGCTGCTCGCTATGTCACTGGCTGCCTTGGCCTTTGTGCTGGCCGGATGCAACACCACCAAGGGATTTGGCCAGGACCTGCAAAAAATCGGCGAAAAGATTGAAGAGAAGGCGAAAAAATAATGAAGTCGTTCACGGTACACCAAGGGCTGGTCGCGCCAATGGACCGCGAGAACGTCGATACCGACGCGATCATTCCCAAGCAGTTTTTGAAGTCCATCAAAAAGACCGGTTTCGGTGAAAACCTGTTTGATGCCTGGCGCTACCTGGACGCCGGATTTCCGGGCCAAGACCCAACGACGCGCCGGCCGAACCCCGATTTCGTTCTGAACCAGCCGCGCTATGCCGGCGCGTCTATCTTGCTGGCGCGCAAAAACTTCGGCTGCGGTTCGTCGCGCGAGCATGCGCCATGGGCGCTGGACCAATACGGGTTTCGCGCCATCATCGCGCCGGGCTATGCCGACATTTTTTTCAACAACAGTTTTAAAAACGGCTTGCTGCCGATCGTGTTGCCCGAAGCCCAGGTGGCCAGACTGTTTGATGAGGTTGCCGCCTTTCCCGGCTACACGCTGACCATTGACCTGGAACGCCAGCGCGTCGTCAAGGCACAGGGCGAAGAGCTGGAATTCGATGTGCAGCCGTTTCGCAAATACTGCCTGCTCAACGGCTTTGACGACATCGGACTGACGCTGCGCCAGGCCGACAAAATCAAGGCCTTCGAGGCCGAACGCCTGGCGCGCAAGCCGTGGCTGGCGCACACGCTGGTCGGCTGATCCAGCCTACATTCCTCAATCATTTCATCCTGCAGCCCAATAAATACGGGCTTTAGCAGCTACTAAAAATATAGCGCCTATGAAAATAGCAATCCTCCCGGGCGACGGCATTGGCACCGAAATCGTCGCTGAAGCCGTCAAGGTTTTAGGCGTACTGGACCTGAGTTTCGAGCTGGAAACCGCGCTGGTCGGTGGGGCCGCTTACGAAGCGCACGGCCACCCGCTGCCGGACAGCACGCTGAATCTGGCCAAAGCCGCCGACGCGATTCTCTTCGGCGCAGTCGGCGACTGGAAATACGACACGCTGGATCGCCCGCTGCGGCCCGAGCAGGCCATCCTGGGCTTGCGCAAAAACCTCGGACTGTTCGCCAACTTCCGGCCGGCGATCTGCTATGCGCAACTGGTCGATGCATCCAGCCTGAAGCGCGAGTTGGTATCCGGCCTGGACATTTTGATCATTCGGGAGCTGACCGGCGACATCTATTTCGGCCAGCCGCGCGGCCGGCGTGTTTCGCCGGACGGCCACTTTCCCGGCAGCGAAGAGGCCTTCGACACGATGCGCTATGCGCGTCCCGAGATCGAGCGCATCGCGCATGTGGCGTTCCAGGCGGCACGCAAACGCAGCAAACGCGTCACCAGTGTGGACAAGGCCAATGTGCTGGAGACGTTTCAGCTCTGGAAAGACGTGGTGACCGAGGTGGGCCTGCAGTACCCCGACGTGGCGCTCGACCACATGTACGTCGACAACGCGGCGATGCAGCTGGTCAAGGCCCCGAAGAAATTCGACGTGGTGGTCACCGGCAACATGTTCGGCGACATTCTGAGCGACGCTGCGGCCATGCTGACCGGCAGCATCGGCATGCTGCCTTCTGCCAGCCTGAACGCAAAAAATCAGGGTCTGTACGAGCCCAGTCACGGCAGCGCCCCCGACATTGCCGGTAAGGGCGTGGCGAACCCGCTGGCGACGATTTTGAGCGCGGCGATGATGCTTCGCTTTTCGCTCAATCAACCCGAAGCGGCCGCGCGCATCGAAAAGGCCGTGGATACAGTGTTGACGCAGGGCCTGCGCACGCCCGACATCTTCAGCAACGGCACAACAAGGGTCGGTACGGTGGAAATGGGCGATGCGGTGGTCAAGGCATTGGGCTGATCGGAAGCAGCAGCTACGGTTTTTTACACGGCGTTCTGTGGGAATCAGCCTACACGGGTGACTACAATCAAGGCATGTCCCGCCCTGACGTCCGCACGGCCAGCCCAGTTCCTAAAAGTGCGGGGCCATCTGTCGGGCCGCATCACACGCAGGCAAGCAAAACGACCACCATGCAAGGCTAGCCAGCCAGGTTCGTCGTGCCCCGCCGGCTCGATGAGCCGGGCCAAAAAGCCTTGATCCCGAACTTTTTGAAGGACAAGCCCATGAAATTGACAGGCAAGCTCACTGGCTTGGTCGGCTGGCGCGGCATGGTTGGCTCGGTGCTGATCGATCGCATGCAGGCGGAGAGCGATTTCGACCTGATGGAGCCGGTCTTTTTCTCGACTTCCGACGCCGGTGGCCCCGCGCCGGCTCAGGCGAAAAACGAAACCAGGCTTAAAGACGCGTTCGACATCGATGCGCTGCGCAAATGCGACGTGATCGTCACCGCCCAGGGCGGCGACTACACCTCCGAGGTTTACCCGAAACTGCGCCAGGCCGGATGGAATGGCCACTGGATCGACGCTGCCTCGACGCTACGGATGAATTCGGACGCCATCATCGTCCTCGACCCGGTCAACCGGCCCGTCATAGACCGGGCGATAACACGGGGCGGCAAAAACTGGATAGGCGGCAACTGCACCGTCAGTTGCATGCTGATGGCGGTCGGTGCCCTATACAAAGCTGGCTTGATCGAATGGATGACCAGCATGACCTATCAGGCCGCGTCAGGCGGCGGTGCGCAGCACATGCGTGAGCTTTTGATGCAGTACGGCGCGCTGCATGCCGAGGTCCGGGAGCTGCTGAACGACCCGAAATCGGCCATTCTTGAAATCGACCGTCGGGTGCTGGAGCGGCAACACGCCTTCAGCGCCAGCGACACCGCCAATTTTGGCGTTCCGCTGGGCGGCAGCCTGATTCCGTGGATCGACAAGGATCTGGGTATCGGCCGACATCCGGACGAATCCGGCTGGGGCACCAGCAAAGAAGAATGGAAGGCCGGAGTTGAGACCAACAAGATTTTGGGTCAGGGCGCGGGTTTTGGCACCCAGGCAACGCCGGTCGATGGCTTCTGCGTGCGTGTCGGTGCGATGCGCTGCCACAGCCAGGCATTGACCTTCAAACTCAAAAAAGACGTGCCGCTGGCCGACATCGAGGCGCTGATCCGGTCTGACAACGAATGGGTGCGAGTGATAACCAACACCCGGGAAGACTCGATGCGCGGGCTCACTCCGGTGGCCGTCACCGGCACGATGCAAATCCCGGTAGGTCGGCTGCGCAAGTTGGCAATGGGGCCGGATTACCTCGGCGCCTTCACGGTGGGCGACCAGCTGCTGTGGGGCGCCGCCGAGCCGCTACGGCGCATGCTGCGCATTCTTCTTGAGGACTAGCCTGTCCTCCCGCCAATGCACAAAACACACATCACGCCGATTGCAGAGCCGGGGTAAACGCAGCCTTTGGAGCTTGGCGGCGTAGCCTTTGCACTTGGACGTCGCTTTCAGGCAACAACTAAAACCGCATCGGCGCTCCAAAGCGTCCTCTAAATCATTAAGCGATGCCTTAGCTTGTCAGCGTAATGCCTTGATGTTAAGGTCGTTTTTAAATTATCCGCCCCGAGGTTATCTGTGAGTGCAAACAAAATCTTGTTACAACCGAACCTCGTAAATTCGCGGAGACCGTCCATGTTTTTGAAACCAGTCGGCCGGTCGCGTGTCGGTGCCATCGCAGCGGCGGCGTTACTCGTCGGCAGCCTCGCATGGCTTCCTGCACATGCGCTGTCGCTTGGGCGAATCACGGTTCAGTCGGCTCTCGGCGAGCCGCTTCGGGCGGAAATTGACGTTTCGGATATCAGCCCTCAGGAGGCCGCCAGCTTGAACGCGCGGGTCGGTTCAGCCGAGGCATACAGGGCGGCTGGTCTCGAGTTCTCCCAGTTGCTGGCTGGTGCTGAGATCAGCCTCCAGCGCCGGCCCGATGGCCGATCTTTTTTGCGCCTCCGCGGCAACCGGCCGATCACCGAACCCTTTCTCGACCTTCTGATTCAAACCAGCGCAGCCAGCGGCAGCTTGAGCCGCGACTACGCAATTTTGCTGGACCCTCCGACCACCCGGTCAACTGCGGCCGCCAGCGCGGTCGCCGCCGCGCCGCTGGCGCCATCGGCACCGGCAGTGGGCCGGCCGTCCGCCCCCAGCCCCCGCGCCGCAGAACCCGCTCGGGTAGCAGGCGCTTTACCGGCACCGCCAGTAGCGCCAGCTGGCCCTATGGCAAGTTCCGGTGAGCGTCAGTTGACCGTCAAGCCCGGGGAAACAGCCGGGAAAATCGCCACGCAAAACAAACCCGAAGGCGTCTCGCTTGACCAGATGCTGGTCGCCATGCAGCGCAGCAATCCAGATGCTTTCATTGGCGGGAACATCAACCGGATCAAATCCGGCGCCGTGATCAATTTGCCTGGTGCGGAGGCAGCCAGCGCGACCGCCCCTGCCGAAGCACGGCAGAGCATCGTCGCGCAGAGCAAGGATTTCAACGCCTTCCGCCGCAATTTCGCGCAGAACGTTCCCGCAGCGCAGGTCGCCGCGGCCGATCGGGTCGCTGGAGGCGGCGTGACGGCCAAGGTAGAAGACCGTGCTGCGGCTACGCCCACGCCAGACAAACTTACGCTGTCCAAGGGCGCCGTTCAATCCAATCCAGGCGCAACGCCGGAAGAAACCATCGCCAGGAATCGCCAGTCTAGCGAGTCATCTGCGCGTGTGGCAGAACTGTCGAAAAACATTGCCGACTTGAACAAACTTGGCCTGACACCCGGACCTGCGGCTGCCGGA
>JAJAYS010000148.1 GCA_026786065.1 Polaromonas sp. | reverse complement strand
TGGAGCGGCAAACCCCGGATGAAGCGTACTTCGCCGGGCTGCCGCAATGGCACCAGGCCGCATAAGATGACATCGCTGGTGCGCCCGTCGGCCAGTAAGTTGCCAAGCGCCGACCGCCGCGGTGGACAACTCTGCACCTTGGGCAACCCGCCCGCAGTTTACTTATAAATCGGGGGTCTGCTGTTCAGACGAGCGGAGCCACTTCTGAGAATGCAAAAAACGCGGCCTTAACAGCTTCAAACTTTGCAAACTCATGGCACTGCGCGAGACTCGACATACGGAGGAAACGGACCTAGTTCGCCAGGAGCTGGTCAACCTCATCGACCTGCGCCATTCCTTGGTGCCGTTGACACCTTGAACAACCGGATTCGGCCGGGAGCGGCCTAGCGGGGATGTCTGATCTCGGGAGACGCGACAAAAGTAAGACGCTGTCGATATTTGTATTTCATTGGAAGTAGCGTATGCTACGTTTCATGTGGGCTATTCTCATCGTCACCCTTCCCACCCAGCCGAATGCTGTACGGCTGCGCATCTGGCGCTCTCTCAAGGCTCTGGGTTGCGCCGCATTGCGCGACGGCGCTTTCCTCTTGCCGAGCGAGCAGGCATCGCTCTTCGAAACCCTGGCGGCCGAAGTGCGAGAACATGGCGGCTCCGCCTCGGTCATGACCTTGTCTCCGCGTGACGACGCCCAGCGCCACCAGATCCTGGCGCAGTTCGATCGCATGGCGGCCTACACCCAGTGGCGCGAAACCGCGACGGCGTTGCACCTGGAACTTGAGCGTCTCGGCGCGACCGAGGCTCGGCGTCGTCTGCGCGGAGTGGTCGATGCTCTGCAAAACCTGCGTCGTATCGACTACTACCCGGGCCCTGCCGCCGAGCAGGCCGAGGCGGATCTTGCCGCGCTGCGACGCGAGTTCGATGCGCGTTTCTCAAAGGGCGAACCGCACGCCCTTGCCGAGGACGACCTTCCTCGCCTGGATCGCGCCAAGTTTCAAGGCAAGGGCTGGGCGACGCGCGCACGCCCGTGGGTCGATCGCATGGCCTGCGCCTGGCTGATCCTTCGCTTCATCGACTCGGACGCGGTATTCGTCTGGCTGGAAGACACCGCAAAGGCACCGCGCGGCGTGCTCGGTTTCGACTACGACGGTGCCCGCTTCACGCATATCGGCGCGCGTGTCAGCTTCGAGGTGATGGCAGCAAGCTTCGATTTGGAGCGAGATCCCAAGCTCCAGCGTATCGCCAAGGCCGTGCACTACCTCGATGTGGGCGGCATCCCGGTTTCCGAGGCCGCCGGGCTCGAAACTATCCTGGGCGGCCTGCGCGAAATACACATCGACGACGACAAGCTAATCGCCGCAACCGCGGCTGTATTCGATGCGCTTTATGCAGCGCCAGGAGCACAGTAGTGACAGTTTCCGCACAGCAAGTGATTGATCCCGAGGCTGCCACCGCGCCGGCGACCGTCAGCTTCGCCGAAGCCTTCCGCTTCTGGCTAAAGCTTGGCTTCGTCAGCTTCGGCGGGCCGGCCGGGCAGATCGCGATCATGCACACCGAGCTGGTAGAGCGCCGCCGCTGGATCAGCGAGAAGCGCTTTCTGCATGCGCTGAACTACTGCATGATGCTGCCGGGCCCCGAGGCCCAGCAGCTTGCCACCTACATCGGCTGGCTGATGCACCGGACTTGGGGCGGCATCGTCGCCGGCGCCTTGTTCGTGCTGCCTTCGCTGTTCATCCTGATCGCGTTGTCGTGGATCTACATGGCCTATGGCAACGTGCCCGTGGTCGCCGGGATCTTCTACGGCATCAAGCCCGCCGTCACGGCGCTGGTGCTGCATGCGGCACACCGCATCGGCACGCGCGCACTGAAGAACCCCTGGATGTGGGGCATCGCGGCAGCGGCCTTCGTGGCCATCTTTGCGTTCGATACGCCTTTTCCGGCCATCGTGCTGGCGGCCGCCTTCATCGGGCACTTCGGCGCGCGCTGGGCACCGGGAGTCATTGCGCTCGGCGGTGGCCATGGAAACGGGAAGCAAAGCTACGGCTCGGCATTGATCGACGACGACACGCCGACTCCTGCGCATGCACGTTTCTCGCGCAGCAACCTGGCCAAGGTGCTGGCCGTAGGCCTCGGCCTCTGGGGACTGGTCATGGCCGCGCTCGTCATGACGCAAGGTCTGCAGGGCACCTTGACCCAGATGGGCTGGTTCTTCACTAAGGCCGCGATGCTGACCTTCGGCGGTGCGTATGCGGTGCTGCCCTACGTCTATCAGGGCGCCGTCGAACAGCACCACTGGTTGTCAGGTGCGCAGATGATCGATGGTCTGGCTCTTGGCGAGACAACGCCGGGCCCGCTGATCATGGTCGTGGCTTTCGTGGGCTTCGTCGGCGGTTGGATCAAGCAAATATTCGGACCCGACGCCCTGTTTGTCGGTGGTGCCGTAGCCGCCGCCGTTGTGACGTTGGTTACCTTCTTGCCGTCCTTCGTGTTCATCCTGGCTGGCGGTCCGCTGATTGAAGCCACCCACGGCAAGCTCGGTTTCACGGCGCCTCTGTCCGCGATCACCGCCGCCGTGGTGGGCGTGATCTTGAACCTCGCGATGTTCTTCGCCTACCACGTGCTCTGGCCGCAGGGCTTCAGCGGGCGGTTTGATGCGGTTTCGGCGGTCATCGCCGCGGCGGCGGCGATAGCGCTGTTCCGCTTCAAGATCGGCGTGATGCCGCTGCTCGGCGCCTGCGCGGCCGCCGGGCTAGTAGTGACGTTGATTCCCGGGCTGCGTTGACGAGAGATCATGGATGCGGCCGTCCAAGCATTGCTTTTCGACCCGGGCGCGCTTCCTGGCGCTGAACATGTACGAGCACGCGCATGCCCGATACCACGGCGCGGCGGACGGCGCTTACGTTGATGCATTCATGGACCATATCGACTGGGCGCCCGTCTACGAGCGCTACCAGCACGCAGTGCACGGGGCGAGCGAATCCTTCGGCGCTAACTCCGTCGCGCGCATCGCCAATCTTCAAGTGGGTGGGCATCGACAAAGCGGGTGACTTGCGGTTTTCATCCTGCAGGTTTGCGTCGACGAGGCCAAGCACCCGCACCACCAGCGCCGTGACGTTGTCATGCCTGCCGGCAGGCAGCGCCGCGTCCACCAGATGCCGACTCAGGTTTTGCGCGTCGTCGGTCGCGTCGCGTTTTATCGCAGCTGGGTGCGGCAGCAGCGCATGCAGCCGTTGGATTGGAAAGGCGTCGTGAACGCCGTCGGTCCGCGGCACGAAAACATCGCCGACTTCAAGCGCACCCTGCGAATAATCGACAACAAACGTGTCTTCGGCACCAACACAGCGCACCAATTGGTGCCCCAAGTCGGGGTGATTCAGCACATGGTCTCTGGTGAGCTGGGTGAACACGCCGTCGCGCATTAGGTAATCGCGCGTATCGCCCAATTGCGCGAGCGCACAAGGATGCCCTTGCAGCCCATGCCTCCGATGCTGACGCCATCGGCGATGGTGACGATGGAGCCCATGCCGTCCTGTCCCCGCTCGGGCAGCATGGCAGCGCAAAAATCTTCGTTGATGTCGGGTTTGCCGCTTCGGGCGCTGTAACCGATGTCGATGTCAAAAGCCATGCACCAAGTTAAGAAAGATGGATGCCTAAATTTGGTGCGCGAGCGGGCACAACCAAAGCTCAACAGTGGCACGGCACTTGCACCGAACGTTGGCAACAACGGAAAGGCGCCCAAGTGAAAAAATCCAGACTCGTGATGGTCGGCAACGGCATGGCCGGCGTCCGCACGATTGAAGAGTTGCTCAAAATCGCGCCAGATCTCTACGACATTGCGGTCTTCGGCGCCGAACCGCACCCAAACTACAACCGCATCCTGCTGTCGCCGGTGCTGGCCGGCGAGCAGACGCTGGACGAGATCGTGCTCAACGACTGGGACTGGTACACCGACAACCACATCCGGCTGCATGCCGGCAAGAAGGTCGTCAAGGTCGATCGTGTCAAACGCGTCGTCCACTCCGAAGACGGCACCGAAGAAGAATACGACCGGCTGTTGATCTGCACCGGCTCCAACCCCTTCATGCTGCCGATTCCCGGCAAGGACCTCGAAGGCGTGATCGCCTACCGCGACATCGCCGACACCAACGCAATGATCGCGGCCTCGACCACGCACAAAAAAGCCGTCGTCATCGGCGGTGGCCTGCTCGGGCTCGAAGCCGCCAACGGGCTGATGCTGCGCGGCATGGATGTCACGGTGGTGCATGTGATGCCCTGGCTGATGGAGCGTCAGCTCGACGACGTGGCCGGCAAACTTCTGCAAAAGTCGCTGGAGGCCCGCGGGTTGAAGTTCATGCTTGGTGCGCAGACGCAAGAGCTGATTGGCGACGAAGACGGCGGCAAAGCCGGCCGCGTCAGCGCCATCCGCTTCAAGGACGGCTCGCAACTGGACACCGATCTGGTCGTGATGGCGGTCGGCATTCGGCCGAACACGCAGCTCGCCGAATCGATGCGCCTGCACTGCAACAAGGGCATCGTCGTCAACGACACGATGCAGACGGTCACCGACGCACGCATCTACAGCGTTGGCGAGTGCGCGGCGCACCGCGGCATTGCCTACGGCCTGGTCGCGCCGCTGTTCGAGCAGGCCAAGGTCGCGGCCAACCACCTGGCGCAGTTCGGCATCGGCCGCTACAGCGGCTCGCTGACCTCCACCAAGCTGAAGGTGACCGGCATCGATCTGTTCAGCGCAGGCGACTTTCATGGCGGCGACGGATGCGAAGAAATCGTCATGAGCGACCCCTTCGGCGGCGTCTATAAAAAACTGGTCATCAAGGACGACAAACTGGTCGGTGCCTGCCTGTACGGCGACACCGTCGATGGCAGCTACTACTTCAAGCTCTTGCGCGACGGCCGCAGCATCTCTGGCATCCGCGACAGGCTGATGTTCGGCGAGTCGAATCTGGGCGACGCCGGCCATGAAGGCCACAACAAGGCCGCCACGATGGCAGACGACGCCGAAGTCTGTGGCTGCAATGGCGTCTGCAAGGGCACCATCGTCAAAGCCATCCGCGAAAAAGGCCTGTTCACGCTCGACGAGGTGCGCAAGCACACCAAGGCCAGCGGCGGCTGCGGCTCCTGCACCGGGCTGGTCGAACAAATTTTGATGTTCACCGCCGGCGGCGACTATTCGGCCACGCCCAAACTCAAAGCCATGTGCGCTTGTACCGACCACGGCCACCAGGCGGTGCGCAACACCATTCGCGACAGCAAGCTGCTGTCCATTGCCGAGGTATACAGCGTCATGGAATGGAAGACGCCCAACGGCTGCGCGAGCTGCCGACCGGCGGTCAACTACTACCTGATCAGTACCTGGCCGAAGCAGGCCAAAGACGATCCGCAGAGCCGCTTCATCAACGAGCGCAGCCATGCCAATATCCAGAAAGACGGCACCTACAGCGTGATTCCGCGGATGTGGGGCGGTGAAACGTCGGCGAGCGAACTCCGCCGCATTGCCGACGCGGTGGACAAATACAAAATACCGACGGTGAAGGTGACCGGCGGGCAGCGCATCGATTTGCTCGGCGTGAAGAAAGAAGATTTGAAGGCTGTCTGGAACGACATCGGCATGCCGTCGGGTCATGCGTATGCCAAAGCGCTGCGCACGGTGAAGACCTGCGTCGGCAGCGAATGGTGCCGCATGGGCACGCAGGATTCGACGCAGATGGGCAAGGACCTGGAGCGCGCGATGTGGCGCATGTACGCACCGCACAAGGTGAAATTTGCCGTCAGCGGCTGCCCGCGCAACTGTGCCGAATCGGGCATCAAGGACGTCGGCATCATCGGCGTCGATTCCGGCTGGGAGATGTACATCGCGGGCAACGGCGGCATCAAGACCGAGGTTGCGCACTTTTTCACCAAGCTCAAAACGGCCGCTGAAGTGCTCGAGTACACCGGCGCATTTTGCGAGCTGTATCGGCAGGAGGGCTGGTATCTGGAGCGCACCGTGCACTACGTCAATCGGGTCGGCCTTGACTACGTCAAGAAAAAAATTCTTGAAGACCACGCCGGCCGCAAGGCGCTGTGGGAGCAGTTGCAGTTCGCGCTCGACGGCGAGCCCGATCCGTGGTTCGATTTGAAGGAAGCGGCCGTCGATATACGGCAGTTTGCTGCGGTCTCTGTGGTCTGAATCCAGTCGGTTTTTTTGGGTCGTCATTTAATAATCTGTACCGGACTTATTTTCTCTGCCGTCCAGATCTAAACCGACAAAATTGAACCCGGTTGACTCAAACACAAAGGGAGAATCATCATGCAAAGACGCGCTTTCGCTTCATCGATCATTGCCGTTGCTGGTGCGCTGGTTTTTACTGGCAGTGCCCTTCCCCAGGTCATTGATATCAACGACGCGATCAACAAGGCCGGGCGCCAGCGCATGCTCAGCCAGCGCATGGCTAAAAGCTACATGGCAATTGGCCAGGGCGTGCAGGGGAAAGATGCCGACAAAATACTGTCCGCGTCGATGGCATTGTTCGACAGGCAACTGGTGGAACTGAAAACCTTCTCGCCAACACCGGAGATCCGGGCAACCTATGACTTGCTGGAGGGTCTCTGGCGCGATTACAAAACCGCACTGGTCGGCAGTGCGGTGGGCAACACGGGCGCCGAACAGGTGCTGAGCATCGCCGGGAAAGTGCTGCAGCTTGCGCACCAGGGCACGCTGCAGCTCAAAAGCGTTTCGGGCAAGCCGCTGGGCCGGCTGGTCAACATCGCTGGCCGGCAGCGCATGCTGAGCCAGCGTATGGCCGCGTTCTACCTGAGCGCCAGCTGGGGAGTTCAGGCTGCAGCATCGACCACGGAGGTGACGAAGGCGAAAGACGAATTCCTGAAGGCCCACGAACTGCTCAAAAACGCGCCGGAGAGTAGCGCAGCCATCCAGGCCGAACTTCTACTTGCCGAAACGCAGTTCACATTTTTCGCGGCCGCACTGCGTGATCTACGGCCGGGCGCAGGCGAGATGTCCGCACAGAACAATGTCTTCACAACCAGCGAACGCATCCTTCAGGTTATGGATGGCGTGACCGGCATGTACTCGAAATTGGTTTAAGGGTTTTTATGGAACATTGGATCCCGGTTTGCACCATCGACGACATCGCGGTGCTCGGCTCGCGCCGCATATCGCGCGCCAAGGGTCTGGATATCGCGGTGTTTCGCAATGACCGTGACGAGGTGTTTGCCTTGCTCGACCGCTGCCCGCACAAGGGCGGCCCGCTGAGCCAGGGCATCGTCTTCGGAACCAGCGTTGCCTGCCCGCTGCACAACTGGACGATTGACCTTGAAGGCGGCTGCGCCAAAGCCCCGGACGAAGGCTGCACGCCGAAGTTTTCGGTGAAAGTCACAGGCAGTGTCGTGCATCTGGACACGTCCGAACTCGCCACGCTGGCCCTGGATCTGACCCGGCCCCGCGCCGGGCCCGTCGCAAGCACCGGCGCGGTAGGCGACCAGACTTTCGAGGTGCAGGCTCCGCACACCGCGTGATGGCGCAATGGCGCAATGGCAAGGTACGTTTCACACCATGACAGCTATACGATCCATTTGCCCGCATTGCGGGGTCGGCTGCGATCTTGCGCCGGCGCGCAGATCGCTTGGCTCTTTTCTGAAACACCGCAGCCGGTCTGCCTCACACCATGACTGATACGCGATCGACTTGCCCTTATTGTGGAGTTGGTTGCGGTGTGATCATCGAGTCGCAAGGCAACCAGATCACCGGCGTGCGCGGTGACCCGGCGCATCCGGCGAATTTTGGCAGACTGTGCAGCAAGGGTTAGACCCAGGCGCTGACGGCCAGCGCGGCGGTAACGCGGCAGACCCGCCTGTTGCAGCCGATGCGGCGGCTGCAACCGGGCGAGCCTGCGCAGGCGTTGGGATGGGATGCGGCGCTGGACATCGCCGCGACGCGGTTTGCCGACATCATCGGCAAGCACGGCCCGGATTCGGTCGGCTTTTACATCTCTGGCCAGTTGCTGACCGAAGACTATTACGTCTTCAACAAGCTGGTCAAAGGTTTGATTGGCAGCAACAACGTCGACACCAACTCGCGACTGTGCATGAGCAGCGCGGTGGCCGGCTACAAGCAGACACTGGGCGCCGACGCCCCGCCGGCCTGCTACGACGACGTAAACCATGCTGGCTGCATCTTCATCGTCGGCAGCAACACCGCTTACGCCCACCCGATCCTGTTTCGCCGAATCGAAGACGCCAAGGCCGCCAACCCGGCGCTCAAGATCATTTTTTGCGACCCGCGCCGCACCGACACCGCGGGCATTGCCGACCTGTATCTGCCGATCCAGCCCGGCACCGACGTGATGCTGTTCAACGGCCTGATGCACATCATGCTGTGGGAAGGCTGGACCGACGCTGGCTACATCGCACGCCATACCAGCGGATTCGATGCGCTGAAAAGCACCGTGCGCGACTGCACGCCAGAGCTGGTCTCAGAAATTTGCGGCATCAAGAAGCAGGACCTGTTCACCGCCGCCCAGCTGTTCGCGACATCACCTGCCAGCCTCAGCCTGTACTGCCAGGGTCTGAACCAGTCGAGCAGCGGGACCGCCAAAAACGCCGCACTGATCAACCTGCATCTGGCGACCGGCCAAATCGGCAAACCTGGCGCCGGCCCGTTCTCGCTGACCGGTCAGCCCAACGCCATGGGCGGGCGAGAGGTGGGCGGACTGGCGAATTTGCTCAGCGCCCACCGTGACCTGAGCAACCCCGCGCACCGCGCCGAGGTTGCTGCCCTGTGGGGGGTGCCTTCGGTACCCGAGCGGCCCGGCAAAACAGCCGTCGAGATGTTTCAGGCGGCAGCCGACGGCGAAATCAAGGTGCTGTGGATTGCCTGCACCAACCCCGCGCAGTCGATGCCCGACCAGGCCACGGTACGGCGGGCTTTGCAGCGGGCGGAATTCGTCGTGGTGCAAGAGGCCTTTGCCACAGCCGCGACCTGCGACTGGGCCGATCTGCTGCTGCCGGCGACGACCTGGGGAGAAAAGACAGGCACCGTGACCAACAGCGAGCGGCGCATCAGCCGGGTGCGGGCCGCCGTCGCAGCACCGGGCGAGGCGCGGCACGACTGGGCGATTGCAGTTGATTTTGCCCGGCGGCTGGAACAGCTGCTGGGTGCGAAGAGGCCTTCCCTCTTCCCCTATTCGTTGACCGACCAGGCCGCCGGCACCGAAGCCATCTGGAACGAACACCGCGAATCGACCCGCGGACGCGACCTCGACATCACCGGCCTGAGCTACGCGATGCTCGACGACGCGCCCAGGCAGTGGCCGCTGCGCGAGGGCGAGTCGCACGGCAAGGTGCGCCTCTACGAAGGCGGCCTCTTTCCCACCGCAGACGGTCGGGCACGCTTTGCCAATACGGTTTACAAACCGGTCGCCGAGCCGCGCGAGTCGCGCTACCCGTTTTCGCTGACGACCGGCAGACTGCGTGACCAGTGGCACGGCATGAGCCGCACCGGCACGCTGGGACGCCTGTTCGGTCACGTCGCCGAGCCGGCGCTGCAAATGAATCCGCAGGACATGGCCCGTCGGCTTTTGAAAGAAGGCGATCTGGTCCACGTCACCTCCAAACGCGGCTCCATCGTCGTGCCGCTGCAGGCTTCGCAGGAAATCGGCATGAGCCAGGCCTTTATCGCAATGCATTGGGGTGAGGAATATTTAAGCGGGCTGTCCAGCGTCGGCGAGCCGCTGGCCGGTGTCAATGCGCTGACCACGTCGGCCTACTGCCCGACTTCCAAACAGCCCGAACTCAAACATGCCGCAGTCAAAATCCTGAAGGCCGAATTGCCCTGGTCTTTGCTGGCGCTGGCCTGGTTCCCGGCCGGCGAGTCCCTGGCTGCACGGGCAAAAATCAAAAACTTGATGGCGGCTTTTCCGTTCACCAGTTGCGTGCCTTTCTCCAACAACGTGCCGCTTTCCGAGCCCTGCCGTGAGCGCGAAGGCCTGCTGTTTCGCGTTGCGGCACATGAGGCCCCAGCCGACGCGCTGCTGGCGCAGATCGAAGAGATTTTCAACTTGAGAGGAGCCGACACGCTGCGCTATGCCGACCGCAAAAAAGGCCAGCGCCGCAGCGTGCACCTGGTGCGAAGCGGCGACGGCTCCGACCAGGCCGAACTCGCCGCCTTCGTGCTGGCCGGCGACATCAGCGCCCAGGCCTGGATCAAAATTCTGCTTCAGGATGAGCTGCCGGCGCAGGCCTATGGTCGGCTGCTGCTGGCACCAGGCGCCCGGCCACCGGTTGCGGTGCGGACGCGGGGCAAGGTGGTGTGCAGTTGCCTGAACGTGACCGATGTCAGCATCCAGGCCCGGCTGGCGCAGCCCGTCAACCAGGCACAGGCCAGCAATGACGCCTCGCGTCTGGCCGAATTGCAGGACGCGCTGAAGTGCGGCACGAACTGCGGCTCCTGCCTGCCTGAGTTGAAACGGCTGGTGCGGGATGCCGCAGCCTCGTCCGGCGAACAGGCACCGCGCGCGGTGATTGCCATCAAGCAAATGGCCTGAGAGGCTCGCCAGCAAGGCATCCCGAAACAATTGCAACGCATTTGGGTCCGGCGTTTCCAGCAGCGGTTTCCAGCCACCATTTCCAGCCGCTGATTCCGGGCGCCGTTTCGGACCAGCCAGTGCACGCGTGTGGACTGCGCGGCTGAGACTCCGCTACTTTTCTTTCACGCTAAGCTCAATCGACGCATACCACGCGGCGAGGTTGTCGATCTCGTCGTCGGTCAAGGGCTTGGCCATCACGCTCATCACTTCGTTTTGCCGCTTGCCACTACGGTAGGCCTTCAACTGCTCGGCAAGGTAGATGGCTGGCTGGCCAGCCAGATGCGGTGCGTTGGGCAACTGGCTCAAACCCAGCGGGCCGTGGCAAGTCGCGCACATGCCGGCCTTGGCCTTGCCGGCCACAGGATCGCGTGCCTGCGCGGCACCTGCACCCAGCGCCAGCCCCAAGGCCAGCGACATGGAGAGCAGGCCGTTAGTCGGAACAACACGTATCGTCTTCGTCTTCGTCATCGTCTTCGTCATCGTCCAATCCCCAAAAAAAAACGGGCACGGTGCCATGG
>JAJAYS010000147.1 GCA_026786065.1 Polaromonas sp. | reverse complement strand
GGCGTGCCGCCTGCTCGGCCGCCAGCGACGCCGCAGCGCAGGCCGGCGGCCGGCTCTCGCTGACCAGGAAAACGAACTTTTCAGGCGCGGCGGCGGCGCCTGGCCAGTCGATCAACACCCCCATGCTTTCTCTGGCGCGCTCGGGAGTGTCGGTGTCCAGCAGCAACACCGCGTCGGCCTCCAGCCCCTTGGCGCCGTGAATCGTCAGCAGGCGCACCGATTTCGGGTCCAGCGTGGCCGGTGCGCGGGTGCCGCCGGCCTTCAGCGCCCGCACCAGGCCGTAGGGCGTTGCGTAGCGGCCGCCGCCCTGGTCCAGCGCGACCGCCAGCAGGGCGCGGAGATTGGCCAGCACCACGCTGCGCTGCGCCGCCGGTGCGGCAGCCCCAAAGCGCGCCAGCACGTCGCCGTCGTCGTAGATGCGCTGCAGGGCGTCGTGCGGCGGCAAACTGTCGAGCCAGCCTTTCCACTTTATCAAACAAGGCCCCAGACCAGTCAATTCGGGCGTTAAAAGCTCCGTTTTTTGTAGCGACTCGAACCAGCTCAAGCCTTGCTCACGTTGCAGCAAGGCGATCTGCACCAGGCTGGCATCGGCCAGACCGAAGAGCGGCGAGCGCAGCGCGCGGGCGAGCGACAGGTCATGCCGCGGCGAGCACAGCACGTCGAGCAGCGCCACCAGGTCAAGCACTTCGCAGCATTCGATCAGGTCGGTTTTGTCGCCGATCTGCGCCGCAATATGCAGCGCCCGCAGTTCGAGTTGCAGCGGCAGCAGCCCGGCGCGCTTGCGCGACAGCACCATGATTTTTTCAGGCGCGACGCCGCTGGCGATCTGCGCGGCAACCCAGCGGGCAGCTTGCCGCGCTTCGCGCACGCGTAGCGTTTCCTCAGGCTGTTCGCGGGGCGTGGTGAGGCTGTCGCGCCAGGCGCTGGTTTCCCTTGCCCCCGAGCCGGGATCGGGGCCTTCGCCCGGTTCCCGGCCGGCCTCGACCGGCTCAGTCGCAACCGCTGCAAAAAAGGCGTCACTGGTTTCGCCAGACCGCGCAATCGCCGGCAATCGCCCCACGCCGCCCGGCACATCGGACGCCGTGGTGTGCGGCCGAAAGCCTTCGTAGCCGTCGACCAGCGCCGCCGCGCCCATGACTGCGTTGACCGCGCCGATCACCGCCTGCGCATTGCGCCGGGTGTGGTCGCAGGTCAGCAGATCGCCGCCAAGCTGCTCACGCAAAAACGCCTTGGCGGCCATGAACACCTGCGGCTCGGCGCGGCGGAAGCGGTAGATGCTCTGCTTGGGGTCGCCCACCAGAAACACGCTGGGCGCCCGGCCGGCGCCGCCATAGCTTTGCAGCCAGCCGTACAGCGCCTGCCACTGCAGCGGATTGGTGTCCTGAAACTCGTCGATCATCAGGTGGCGAATGCGCGCGTCGAGCCGCTCCTGCACCCAGCCGGACAACGTGCCGTCGCCCAGCATGGCGAGCGCCGCCCGCTCGACGTCGTTCATGTCGATCCAGCCGCGCTCGCGCTTGACTGCGGTGAATTCGACCAGCAGCGTGCGCGTGAGCCGGGCCATGCTCTGCTGGTAAGCCCAAGCCTCGTGCTGCGCCCTGGCCCCGCAGAGCGCGCGCAATTCGGGCTCGGCCTCCATCGCTGCGGCGAACTTGCACAGGTGCTGGGTCAGCCGGTCTTCGTCGGCCACAAAAAACGCCTTGCGCAGCCCGCTCAAGCGCACCGGCAGGTCGGGCTGGCCGAACGCATCGACCACCGCTTGCGCGGCCTTTTGCGGCGTCTTGTTTTTCTCGGCACCGAGCAGGCGGGCCCAGGCCAGCCAGCGTGCGCGCGCGGCCTCGCCATCGAGCGCAGCGTGCGGTGCCGTCGCGCCGGAAAACTGCGGAAACAGCGTACTGAAATGCGCAACCGACCCATCGACCATGCCGCGCTCATCGGCCAGCACAAACTCCACCCGCTTGTCCAGCGCCGCCTGCAACGCCTTGTCAGCCTGAAACCGGCCGTGCGTCAGCACCACGGCGTCGAAGTCGGCGCGCAGCAACGCATCGCCAGAGACCACCGCATAAAAGCGCCGCCACACCAGCGCCCGCGCCGGCGCGTCGTCTTCCAGCAGTTCGTAGTCCACCGGCAATCCCAGGCGCTGCAGCAACGCCACGGGAGCACTTTTGAGCAGCGCGGCAAACCAGCTGTGGAAGGTTCTGATCTGCACCGACCGCCCGGTAGCCAGAATCGCCCGATATAGATTTGATAGCTGCTTGCGCCCGGATGCGTTGGCTTGCAGCCCGTTCTTGTTTGCGTTATGGGCCTGGCCGGCCTGGTCGGGGCTCATGACGCCGCGTGCCAGCAGCTCGCGCTGCAGCGTGGCGTCGTCGGCCTGGGAAAACTGCCGGAGCCAGTCGTCCAGCCGCTGGCGCATTTCGCCTGCGGCTTTTTTGGTGAAGGTGATGGCAAGGATGTCCTGCGGCCGGACCTCGCCTGCGGCGGTGCCGTCGGCGCCATCGCGGTCCGCGTCGCCGGCGCCTTCAAGCAGCGCCCGCACGATGCGCGAGACCAGCATCCAGGTCTTGCCGGAACCGGCGCAGGCTTCCACCGCCACGCTGCGGCGCGGGTCGCAGGCGATGGCGAAAAACGTTTCGGCGTTTACCGGTTGGCCGTTGTGTTCGTAGGCGGGTTGATGAACCATTTTCATCGCCCCGAGCTCGTGGCGGGCGCAGCGGCCCCCGAGGGGCTGGAGCCTGCGGCTCCAAAGCTGCCTGCGCAGCTTTGGACGGGCGCCAGAGGCGAAGCGTCTCGCGAGCCGCGGCCTGCAAGGCCTCGGGAGCGACACGCAGTGCGCGACCGTGGGGGCTCAATCACTCCAAAAATCCTTACGGCAAAGGCCACGCGCAGCGCAAAAGTCGCAGGCCTTGCCTTCGCCTAGTGCTGGCAGCGCTGCACCGCGCGCAATGCGCGCCATGTCGGTGAAGATGCCGTCGATCAGGACGTCGCGCAGGTGCACGATATCGGGCTGTTCGTAGGTTCTGGTCGGCTCTTTTTCGCCGAGGTTGACGTAGGCTGCCTGCAGGGTGTCCACCTCCATCAATGCGGCGTAGAAAGCGAGCTGCGTGTCCTCCAGCCCGCCTTTGATGCGCTCGGCCGTGGTGCTACGCGGCTCGGTCTTGTAGTCGATCACCAGCGTTTCGCCTTGCAACGAGTCGAGGCGGTCTAGCTTGCCGACCAGGGTGAGCTTGCCGTAAGGCATCTCGCGCCAGACTTCGCCCGCCAGATAGCTGGCGCCGGCCGCCTCATGCCCGGAGAGCCAATCGAGGTAGCCGCTGCGCACCCGCGGCCAGATGGCGGCGAACGGCAAAAACTCGGCACCGGTCAGCGCCAGTGCGCGGGTGGCTTCTTCAGCCGCTATATTTATCATAGCTGTACGCGCTGGTAAATCTTGGGCTGGAGCCGTATTCAATGCTTCATGGAAGCGGTGGAGCACGCTGTGCAGCCAGTTGCCGAAGTCGCGCTTCCCGACTTCGCTTTCCAGTTCATCGGCCACCTGCAGCTTTAGTTGCCGGAGGGCAAAAAACCGGTAGGGGCAGCGGCGCAGGTCCTCGTACGCGCTGGCGGAGACTCGCGTCAGCGGCAGCGCCTCGCCAGTCGGCAGCGGGCGCAGCGTGGGGCAAATGGCTATCTGGCGCAAGACCCGCGCATCGGGCGCTGGCGCAATGGCATGGTCTAACAGCAGTTCTTGCACCAGACCGCTGGCCATCAGGGGCTCGCCGGCCTCGCTCGCGCGCCAGAGCACATCGACCGGCGAAAGCCGCAGCGCGTACGCCCAGGCGGCGCGTGCACTGGCAGTCAGTGCGGGACGCGAAGGCAGGCCCAGCCATTCGCGCTGGCGGGCAGTCCACTGGCCGGCAGGCTCGGGCGACGGGGGCAGGCGCACCTCGTCGCAGCCGGGCAGCACCACCGCCTGCACGTTGCGGCCCAGCAACTGCGCCAGCGGCAGGATGATGACCAAGCCGGCTGCGCCCGGCTGCAGATGCGGATGCGGCGGCAAAAACACGCCCGCCTCCAGCGTCTGACTGACCCAGCGGGTAAAGCCGGCTAGCGTCATCGGCGGTGCCGAATCGAATTGCGCCTCCATGCCCTCATGCAGACGCAGGACGGCCAGAACGCTCTGGCCGGCGTCGTCAGCAACCAGACCATCCCACTGGCCCGCCGCCTGCAGCGCCTCGCGCAGATCAGCCAGGCGCAGGGCCAGCGGAAGCGGGCCTGCCAGCGGCGCACGCAGCGCGTCCACACGTGGCGCCAGCTTGCGGGTGATCATCAAAGAATCGCGTTCTGGCGTGGCCACAGCGACAGCCAGATCAGGCAGTTCGCGCCAGGCCCGCACGCCGGTTTTGCGTAGTTCGGCCTCAACCGCATCGACTTCACCGGTAGCGAAGGCAGGGGCGTTTTTCAGCCAGTCCAGCATGGCGTCGGCCGATACGTCGTGCGTGGCGGCGCGCAGCAGACTCATTACGGTGGCGGCAGCCCGGGTGGTCGAGAGTTTCCAGCCGGTTTCGTCGCGCATCGCCACGCCGCGTGCCTGCAGCATGGCGCCTACGCGCCGGGTCAGCAGCCGGTCTTGGGAAACCAGCGCGACGGGCGAGCGTCCGGCAGCCAGATGCATCAAAACACAGGCGCCGGCGCGGGCGGCTTCTTCTTCGGCATCGGCCGCCGTGTGCAGCACGGGCAGACAACTTGAGGGCAGCGCGGATTCGCTGTCCGGGCAGAGCGTCACCGACAAGGCCCGGCCGCCGAAATGCGCCAGCAGCGCGTCGGCCAGCGGCTCAGCCTGGAATCCTTCGACCACGATCAACAGCGGCGCCCGGGCGTTGAACAGCCGGTCTGTAGGGTAGGAAGACGCCGCGACCCAAGCCAGCGCGATGCGGCCGATAGCGCTTTCGAGCGCCAGCATGGGCGAATCGAAATCGGCCTGCAGCAAGCTGCCCAGGCGCTCGCCCCAAGCGGGGCGCTCGGCCGGCAGCACGGCCGCCGCAACCCGCGCCAGGCTCCAGGCCGCTTCGACCAGACGACCAGCCAGCACGCCCTTCTGCGCGTCCAGGCCGGCGTGTTTGAGCAAGGATTCTGCGGTCAGCTGATCCACTGCAACGTCCATGCGCAGGTCGTGGCTTGCCGGCGCGAACGTGCCTGCCGTGTCGCCGGCGTTGCGAGCCCAGCTCAAGGTCGTTTCAAAGCGCGGCAAAAACGCCGCAGCGCCTTCTTGCGGCAGATGGCGGGCCCAGGCCTGGCGTGCCTCTGTGATCAACTGGAGGTAGGGCAACAGCACCACAGCTTGCGACGCATGCACGCCGCGGTTTTGCAGGGCTGCATCAATCTGCCGCACCTTCTGCGCCCAGCAAACCAGGTAGGCAGTCGCGGTTTCGCTGGCGTCCAGGGCAAGGGGTTGGGAAACAAGGAGCATCGGTGGGGCAGGCTGGATGGGGTTGCGGAAAGTTCAGCAAGTGTGACGCGCGTCCGGCGGGTTGCGCACGCAAACCCTATGGATGCGATAGCGCTTTCAGGGCGCGGTCAAACCTTGCTTTCTGCCACAATGAAGTCAACTTTAGCCGTATCAGGAACAACCTCCCAAGGATTCAACATGGCCAGCGAATTGATCAAACACACCACCGATGCCACCTTCGAAGCCGACGTTCTGCAATCGAAGCAACCCGTGCTGGTCGATTACTGGGCCGAATGGTGCGGGCCCTGCAAGATGATCGCGCCTATTCTCGATGACGTCGCAAGCAGCTACGACGGCAAGCTTCGGGTGGCCAAGATGAATGTTGATGAAAACCGCGACATTCCCGCAAAATTCGGCATTCGCGGCATCCCGACGCTGATGATCTTCAAAGACGGGCAACTCGCCGCGACCAAGGTCGGCGCAATGAACAAAAGCCAACTGACCGCATTCATCGACCAGCAACTTGCCTGACTGCGGGCGACAGTTCGCGGTAAACAGATAAATCCCGCCGAGGCGGGTTTTATTCGTTTCCGGCCAAGGAATTCCTGCGGCTCGGGATCGGCCGGGATCAAGCAGCCTTCTGCGTTGCTTTTTGTGCCGACGGCGCAGCGGTTGGCACAAAAAAGCGCCTTGCTGCCACCCCGGCTGCGGCAGAGTCGCCAGGGTTATGCAGAGGGTCCCTAGCTGAGAACATCGGCGGCGCGGCCCGCCAAAGTGCCCGAGCCGACGTGCGGGCAGGCGCGGCAGCCACGCATGGGCAGCACGCGTTTCCTGTCATAATCGCGCACGTTCGCCCGACCGGCTTTTCGCCGCTGTGGTTCGAGTTCCGGGTTTGTAGGCCGCATTCCACAGCGGCTTCGTTTCAAACCTCTCCCCGCCCTTCTCCATCGGCTCCTGCGGGAGCCGAATCTCACGCAGGTCAACCCATGCATCTAAACGAACTCAAGGCACTGCACGTGTCTGAAGTGCTCAAGCAGGCCGAAGAACTGGAAATTGAGAACGTTGGCCGCATGCGCAAGCAGGAGTTGATGTTTGCCATCATCAAAAAGCGCTCCAAGACGGGTGAAACCATCGTTGCCGACGGCGTGCTGGAAGTCCTGCCGGACGGCTTCGGCTTCCTGCGCGCGCCGGACTCGAGCTACACCGCATCGACCGACGACATCTACATCAGCCCGAGCCAGATCCGCCGCTTCAACCTGCACACCGGAGACATGATCGAAGGCGAGGTCCGCACCCCGAAAGACGGCGAGCGTTACTTTCCACTCAACAAGCTCGAAAAGGACAACGACGGTGCACCAGAGGCGAACAAGCACAAGGTGATGTTCGAAAACCTGACGCCGCTGTTTCCGCGCGAGCAGTTCAAGCTTGAGCGCGACATCAAGGGCGAAGAAAACCTGACAAGCCGCATCATCGACATCGTCGCACCCATCGGCAAGGGCCAGCGGGCATTGCTGGTGGCTCCGCCAAAATCCGGCAAGACCGTGATGATGCAGAACATCGCCCACGCAATTACGGCCAACTACCCCGAAGTGGTGATGATGGTGCTGCTGGTCGATGAGCGTCCCGAAGAGGTCACGGAAATGCAACGCAGCGTGCGCGGCGAGGTGATCTCATCGACCTTTGACGAACCCGCCGCGCGCCACGTGCATGTGGCTGAAATGGTGATCGAACGCGCCAAGCGGCTGGTCGAACTCGGCAAAGACGTGGTCGTTCTGCTTGACTCCATCACGCGCTTGGCCCGGGCCTACAACAACGTGCTGCCGTCGTCCGGCAAGGTGCTGACCGGCGGCGTGGACGCCAACGCGCTTCAACGCCCAAAACGGTTCTTTGGCGCGGCTCGCAAGATTGAAGAAGGCGGCAGCCTGACGATCATCGGCACCGCGCTGGTTGATACCGGCAGCCGCATGGACGAGGTGATCTTTGAGGAGTTCAAGGGCACAGGAAATTGCGAAATCCACCTGGACCGCCGCCTGTACGAAAAACGCGTGTTTCCGGCGATACACCTGAACCGCAGCGGCACCCGCAAGGAAGAGCTGCTTCTGGCCCCGGAAATCCTGCAAAAGTCACGGATCCTGCGTCAGTTTATGTACAACATGGACGAGATCGAATCGATGGAACTCATGTTGAAAAACATGAAGGCCACCAAAAACAACCATGAATTCTTCGACATGATGCGGCGGGGTGGATGAGATTGCCCCCCACTGTCGCGCACTGCGTGTCGCCCACCGAGGGGGCCGCCACGCCTGCAGCCCGGCCAAGCTGGTTCTGCAGCGCCTGCTGGTTTGGAAATTTCCGGACCTTCCCGAGCTATTCATGCGGCCTGCGCAAATTCGTCTTTGCACCGCTGGAAACCGCTCTAAGTGCTTGATTTAATGCAATAATAGAGGGCTCCACGGAAAGTGCTCAGAGCTGGTTTGAGTGGCTCCCGAAACGAATAAGGAAAGATCATGAAAGACGGCATTCACCCCAATTACCGCGAAGTCTGTTTTGTGGACCTGTCCAACAACTTCAAGTTCGTCACGCGATCGTGCGTGAACACCAAAGAAATGGTGAAGATGGACGACGGCCGCGAACTGCCGCTCTACAAGCTCGACACTTCGAGCGAGTCGCACCCCTTCTACACCGGTACGCAAAAGTCGGTTGACAACATGGGTGGCCGCGTTGAAAAATTCCGCAACCGCTTCGGCAAAACCGCTGCAAAAGACGCAGCGGCCGAGCCCGCTAAAGCGGCCTGATCAAGCAGCCGATAAGGCGCCCTGCGCATATAAAAGCAGCCTGAGACCAGGCTGCTTTTTTTTGGCCCAAAATTAGAGCGGAATGTCCCGCACAAGCTATTTGGCGGGGCAGTCGCCCAGGCCAGCACTTTTCTCAACCAGCCGCCGTTTTGAACAAGCCCTCCCCCGCCATCGTTGCGCAGTCAGCCGTGCGGCGCTTGCCACGCCTGGCGCTCTGGCTTTTCTGTATTGCCTATGTGCTGCCCGGCTTCATCGGACGCAGCCCGTGGAAAAACGAAGACATCACGGCTTTCGGCATCATGCAGGAGCTGACTTTGCCAGGTTCGAGCTGGTTGCAGCCGCAAATGCTCGGGGTACTCAACAGCTTCGACGCGCTGGCCCCCTATTGGCTGGGCGCAGTGGCTATATCGGCGATGCCTTTTCTGGACCCTGCGTTGGCCGTCCGGCTGCCGTTTGTCGTCTTGCTCGCCATCACGCTTATGACGACCTGGTACGGCACCTACTACCTGGCCCGCAGCCCCCAGGCACAACCGGTTGCTTTCGCCTTTGGCGGCGAGGCCGAACCGGTGGACTACGCCCGCGCCATCGCCGACGCCAGCCTGTTGGCGTTGATCGCCTGCCTCGGGCTGGCCCAACTCTCCCACGAAACCACTCCGGCGCTTGCACAGCTGGGTTTCGCGTCTCTCTGCTTTTACGCTTTGGCAGCCATCACCTCTCGCGAGGGCCTCGCGCTGGCTGGGCCGGCGCTGGCGCTTTCGCTTGGCTTGACTGGGCTGGCACTGAGCGGTGCGCCCACGCTCGCCCTGCTGCTGGGTGCCGGCGGCCTGCTGGTAGAGCTCGGACATCGGCGCTGGGGCCGCAGCGACTCCAGCGAGGGCCATGCTGAAGGCAACGGTTCAGCCTGGAACCAGGCTTTGCTGGTAGCTGGTGTCACCGTCGTGGTCTGTCTGATGTCCTCCGCGCTGAATCTGTGGCGCTGGCGTTTTTCGCTTGCGGCCTCGGGCGATGGGCCGGCCGCCAGCGAATTGGCCCGACTGGCGCGTCTGCTGGTGTGGTTCACCTGGCCGGCCTGGCCACTGGCGCTGTGGACGCTGCTGCGCTGGCGCCGGCAGTTGGCGAGCCGTCATGTCGCTTTGCCGCTGTGGTTTTCCATCGTCGCCATTACCTCCGCGATTACCGCGCCGTCGGCATCGGACCGCAGTTTGCTGCTGGCACTGCCGCCGCTGGCGGCACTGGCGGCCTTCGCCCTTCCAACGCTACGGCGTAGTGTCGCCTCGCTGATCGACTGGTTTACCTTGCTTTTTTTTACTGGCAGCGCTTTGGTCATATGGGTCATATGGATTGCGATGCAGACCGGATTTCCCCGCCAGCCCGCCGCCAACGTGGCCCGACTGGCACCGGGCTTCGAGGCCAGCTTTTCATGGCTGGCCTTTGTGACCGCACTTGGCGCCACGCTGGCTTGGGCCTGGCTCGTCAAATGGCGTGCCGGGGCACAGCGGGCGGCGATCTGGAAGTCGCTGGTGTTGCCGGCGGGCGGAGCCACGCTTAGCTGGATGCTGCTGATGACCTTATGGCTGCCCTTGCTCGACTACGCCCGAAGCTACGGGCCTACTTCGCGTCAGGTCGCCCGCTTGGTGGACCGCACCCGCTGCGTTGAAATTTACGGGATTGGCAGCGCCCAGGCAGCCGGTCTGCGCTACCACGGCCGACTTGCGCTGAAGCAGGCCGGCGAACGCGCCAGCTGTCCGTTTTTGGTGGTCGATTCCGAAGCCCAGGGCACGTTGAGTCGGCAGGTCAACCTTCCGGACTGGGCGCTGCAGGCGACGGTGACGCGGCCGACCGATAAAAACGAGAACGTGCTGGTCTACCGGCGGGTGACGGTCGATGCCTCCGCGCCGCGTGCCAAAAAAGACAGTGCGCCCGCCCCGTTGAGGGCACCCTGATCGCGCTGAGCAGCGAACGCGACGCTTTCATCTGCCCAGCCGATCAGATCACGCATGGCGTCGGACTATGACGGCGCTTGAACGGAGAAAAAGCGGCGCGGCCGGCCTGGCTACACCGATGCCTTGGTCATGCTGGCCTGGGTCGATGTCAAACGCACCCGGGACGACGGAAACAGCAGACCGAAAGTCGAGCCCTGACCGGGCCGGCTTTGGACCAGCAGTTCGGCGCCGTGGCGCTGCGCCACATGTTTGACGATGGCCAACCCGAGCCCGGTGCCGCCGGTTTCGCGCGAACGACTGCGATCAACCCGGTAAAAGCGCTCGGTCAGGCGAGGCAAATGCTCTGCGGCAATTCCCGGACCGCTGTCGGTGACCAGAAACTCGCCACGCCCGTCAGGCAGCAGCTTCCAGCTGACCTTGACAGAGCCGGCCCCTGGCGTGTAGCGAACCGCGTTGCTGACGAGGTTGGACATCGCACTGTAGAGCTCGGCCTGCACGCCGGCAATCTCGCAGACCGGACCGGATTCGAACTGCAGCCGCTGGCCACGACCGGTGAGCAGCAGCGACAGCGCGCCCGCCTCCTGCTCGCATTGGGCCAGCAAGGCATTGGTGGGGGTCCATTCGTGCGAACCCGGGAACGGACTGCCTTCCAGCCGTGACAGCGTCAGCAGGTCATGGACCAGCGTCTGCATGCGCTGCGACTGCTGGGCCATCAGGCCCAGATACCTCCGGCGTTCGGGCTCTGCCAGCGGGAGGGTTTGCAGCGTTTCAACGAAGCCGGCCAGCACCGTCAGCGGCGTGCGGATCTCGTGCGAGACGTTGGCGACAAAATCGCGCTGCATGGCCTCGGCCAACTCGACTGAGGTGATGTCGCGCGACAGCAGCAATTTGCGGCCCTGTCCATACGAATGCATATTGACCGAGAGTTTGACCGGGTGGGAGGCGGTGTTGAAGTGCCCTGGAATGACGACGCTCCCCATGAAGTCGGCCGCTGCCATATAGGCCTTGAAGGCCGGATCGCGAACCAGATTGGCGATGTGCTGGTGCACGTCGCGCTGCGCGTCGAAGCCAAAGTGCTCGGTAGCCATCTGGTTTGACCATTCGATGCGGCCGTCGTGGTCGAGCAGAACCACGCCACTGGGAGACGCCTGCATTGCCGACAGGAATTCGTCAAGTCGGGTCTGCAGTTCGTCATAGCGGCGGTCGCGGTTTTTCAGCAGGCGGTGCGTGCGCTCGGCAATGTCGCGCCAGGCCCCGCGCAGCGCGCCTTCGTTTACGGCCATCATGTGGTGCGTTTCGTTGATCTGCTCGGCACGCAGCCAGTTCAGCCACAAAGTTAATTGAAGAGTGTCTGCCGCCAGCCAAGCGGCCGCGCCGCCAGCCAGCCCCACCGCCAGCCCTCCGAGCCCGGCCGCAAACCAGCCCAGGGTCGCGCCGCCCGCCATGCAAGCGATGAAATAAATCCAGCGTTTGATCATTGCCCGAATTGTGCCGCTCTCGTGCCGGTGCCCGAGCCTGATACGGTGCTGGCCGTGAGCCGGTAGCCGGCGCCCCGCACGGTTTCAACCATCGCACCAGCCGGTCCGAGCGCCTCGCGCAGCCGCTTGACATGCACATCGACAGTGCGCTCTTCGATGAAGACGTGGTCGCCCCAGACCTTGTCGAGCAAGGTGCTCCGGCTGTGGACGCGCTCAACGTGCTTCATCAGGTAGTGCAGCAGCTTGAATTCGGTGGGGCCGAGCTTGAGCTGCTGACCTTCGAAGGCGATGCGGTGCGTGCCAGCATCAAGAACCAGAGCGCCGACCCGCACGCTGTCGTTGACCGATTCGGGCGCGCGCCGGCGCAGAACTGCACGAATCCGCGCCAGCAACTCCTGGGTCGAGAAAGGCTTGGTGATGTAGTCGTCCGCGCCTGCGTCGAGACCGGCAACCTTGTCAGGCTCATCACCACGGGCGGTCAGCATCAGAATAGGTACAGCGCGGGTGCGCGGCTGCTGGCGCCAGTGGCGCGCCAGCGCCAGACCGCTTTGGCCGGGCAGCATCCAGTCCAGCAGGATCGCGTCGGGCAGAACTGCATCGAGCGCCGCCTGTGCGCTGACGCTGTCCTGCGCGAGCACCACCTCGAAGCCACCGTGCCTCAGGTTGACCGCAATCAACTCGGCAATCGACGGCTCATCTTCAACCACCAAAATGCGCGGCAAGTTTTTCATGCGGGCCTCAGCGCATCGCGGATTCGATTTGCTCCATCGGCGTATGCCGGATGTCCGTTCCCTTGACGATGTAGATGATGAACTCGGCGATGTTTTTGGCATGATCGCCAACGCGCTCGATCGCTTTAGCAACGAAAAGCAGGTCCAGGCTCGCCGAAATGGTGCGCGGGTCTTCCATCATGTAGGTGATCAGCTTTCGTACGAAGCCGTCGAACTCCTGGTCGATCAGGTCGTCTTCTTTCAGGATCGAGATGGCGACGGTCGTGTCCAGCCTCGCAAAGGCGTCGAGCGCTTTGCGCAGCAGGCCCGAAGCGAGATCCGCAGCAATGCGCAGGTCCGAAGAGGGCAAGGAGCGCGCCGAGCCGCTGTCGATGATGGAGCGCACCATGCGGGCGATTTTTTCGGCCTCGTCGCCAGCGCGCTCCAGATTGGCCGTGGTTTTGGAGATCGCGATCAACAGCCGCAGATCGCGCGCCGTAGGCTGACGCCGGGCAATGATCGACGACAGCTCCCTGTCAATTTCGACTTCCATCGCGTTGACACGCGCCTCGGTCTGAATGACCTGGATCGCGCTCTCTGCGCTGAACTGCGACAGCGCGTAAATAGCCATCCGCAGTTGCGATTCCACCAGGCCGCCCAACTCCATGACGCGGGAGGACACGTCGTTGAGTTCGCTGTCGAACTGCGTCGAGAGATGTTTGTCTGGCATGGCGTGTTTCCTGTGGTCAGCCAAAGCGGCCGGTGATGTAATCTTCGGTCTCTTTGCGTTTCGGTGTGAAGAACAGTTCCTTGGTGACGCCGAACTCGACGAGGTCGCCAAGATACATGTAGGCGGTGTAGTCGCTGCAACGCGCCGCCTGCTGCATGTTGTGAGTGACGATGACGACGGTGTAGTCGGTTTTCAGCTCGGCAATCAATTCCTCGATTTTGGCGGTGGAAATCGGGTCTAGCGCCGAGCAGGGCTCGGCGAGCAGCAGCACTTCAGGTTTGATGGCGATACCGCGTGC
>JAJAYS010000146.1 GCA_026786065.1 Polaromonas sp. | reverse complement strand
TCCACGGCAGTTGCGCCGTCATGCTGCCCAGCTTCATGGTATTGCAGCGCGGCTCGAAGAGGGCCAGGATGCGCGCGTTGGCGTGGCCCTGGCGGTCAAGCTGGCGCCGCAGGCCCTCCACCGTGGTGCGGATGGCGCTCGGGTGGTGGGCGAAGTCGTCGAGCACGGTGATGTCGCCACCAGGACGCAGCACCACGCCGCGCACTTCCATGCGGCGCTTGACGTTTTTGAAGTCGGCCAGGGCGGCCGCAGCCGCAGCCGGCTCGATGCCCACATGCTCGGCGGCGGCGATGGCCGCCAGTGCATTGAGCTGGTTGTGCCGGCCACTTAGCGCCCAGCGAACCTGGCCGACCGGCGCGCCGTTTTTCAGTACCGCGAAATCGTCCGGCTCGCCGTGCGCCGTAAATCCGGCGTGGGCCTGCGCCGCGTCACCGAAAAGCACCATCTCGCTCCAGCAGCCTTGCGCCATCACGCGCTGCAAGCTGGCTTCGCCCGCGTTGACGACAACGCGGCCGCTGGACGACACGGTGCGCACCAGATGGTGAAATTGCCGCTCTATGGCGGCCAGGTTCTCGAAGATGTCGGCATGGTCGAATTCGAGGTTGTTCAGGATCGCGGTGCGCGGCCGGTAGTGGATGAATTTGCTGCGCTTGTCGAAAAACGCGGTGTCGTATTCGTCGGCCTCAATGACGAATGTGGCCCCCACGCTCCCCACTTCGTGTGGTTCGCTGCCCCCCAAGGGGGCCGCTGCGCCTGCGGCCCGGCTGAGCCGGTTCCGCGGCCCCTGCTGGGGAAGATAGGCCTCCACGCCCGCCACTGCGTGTGGTTCGCCGCTTCTCAAGAGAGCCGGTGCGACTGTGGGCCGGATTAGCCGGTCCTGCGGCTTTGGGTGGTGGGAACCGGGGGCGCGCCCGAGGCGGGCAGATACGTTGAAGTTGAGTGGCACGCCGCCGATCAGGAACCCTGGTTGCAGCCCGGCCCGCTCCAGAATCCAGGCGAGCATGGCGGTGGTGGTGGTCTTGCCGTGGGTGCCGGCCACAGCCAGTACGTGGCGGCCGCGCAGCACATGTTCTGCCAGCCACTGCGGGCCGCTGGTGTAGGCCGCGCCGCTGTCGAGAATGGCTTCCATCAGCGGGTAGCGCGAGGTGCCGTCGGCCAGCCGGGCCCGCGAAACCACATTGCCGACGACGAACATATCGGGGTTTACGGTCAGCTGGTCCGCGCTGTAACCTTCGATCAGGTCGATGCCGAGGCTGCGCAGCTGATCGCTCATCGGTGGATAGACGCCGGTGTCGCAACCGGTGACCCGGTGGCCGGCTTCGCGCGCCAGCGCCGCCAGCCCGCCCATGAAAGTGCCGCAAATGCCCAGGATATGTAGATGCATGGACGGCATTCTAGGGACCCGCTGCACCGATCTGCCGGTCTGTGACCGGGCGCGCTCTCACGGCCTTCCAGAAAATATTTCAAGGAAAATTTGCTTTTTATCTAGAAAATACGGGCGTAAACAGCTATGAAATATGTAGCGACCGCCGGGAGGTATGGCCTGCCATCGGCGCACGCGACCCTGCTTACGGCGCGTCCATGCGGCTTGGCACGACAATGTTTGCATCCGCAGCCTAGACGGCAACCGCAGCCGGCCGTTCACTGGCCTGACTTTTGTCAGTCGATACCCATTGCCATGCTTCACGCCCTTAAAACCCAAATCGCCGCCAGTGCTGCGGCCCTGATCGTCGATGAAGGCCTGGAGTACGGCCCGGCCAAGCGCCGCGCCGTCAAGCAGTTGGGGCTGCCGGCCCGCAGCGAGCTGCCCGGCAACGATGAAATCGAAGACGCGGTGCGCGAATATATTTCGGTGTTTTGCGCCGACACACAGCCGGTCGAGCTGGCCGCGCTGCGGCAGCTGGCGTTGACCTGGATGCAGCGTCTGGCTGAATTTCGGCCCCACCTGACCGGCGCGGTCTGGCATGGCACGGCGACACGGCTGTCGGACATCTATATTCAGCTTTTTTGCGACGATCCGAAGTCGGCTGAAATTGCGTTGATCGAGCACAGCGTGGCCTACGAGCCGCGCACCATCACCGGCTTTACCGGCGCCAGCGTCGAGGCGCTTAGCCTGCAAAGCCTGTGCGAGCCGCTTGGCGAAACCGTGGGCGTGCATCTGATGGTGTACGACCACGACGACCTGCGCGGTGCGCTTCGGCCAGACACTAGGGGTCGCGCGCCGCGCGGCGACGTGCGCGCTGTCGAAAAACGGCTGGCCCAACCGATGCAGGACTGAAATATGAAACGACGAAACCTGATTTTCTCCGGCGTTGCGGCCGGCGCTGCGGCAGCCGGCCTGGGTCTTGGGTGGTGGCAAAGCCAGAGCGGTCAGTCGGCTGAGGGTTCCGGCCTCGGCAAGGCGGCACGGCTGCTGGGACTGCCGCAGCCGGATCGGGTCGGCCACGAAACCGAAGCGATCCGCGATTTTTGGGCGATGCGCTTTGATAGCCCGGACGGCCCGGGCGGCCCGGAAGTTGTGATGTCCAGTCTGCGCGGCAAGCCTTTGCTGCTCAACTTCTGGGCCACCTGGTGCCCACCCTGCATTGAAGAGTTGCCGTTACTTGACAGCTTTTATAAGGAAAACCGCGCAAAAGGCTGGCAGGTCTTGGGTCTTGCAGTGGATCAACCCAGCGCAGTGCGCCGCTGGCTGCAAAGCCGACCGCTGGCGTTTCCGGTCGGCATGGCCGGTTTTCAGGGCACCGAGGTCGGCCGTTCGCTGGGCAACTCCTCGGGCAGTCTGCCGTACACCGCCGTCTTCGATGCAGCGGGAAACCTGGTCGCAAGCAAAACCGGCAAAGTCACCACCAAAGAATTACAGCAATGGGCATCGCGCGGCTGAGCGCCGGGTTGAACTGTTGACCTGAAGCCCCGCCGCTGCTTTGGCCCCGAGGCACACCACCTGGCTGCTGCAGACTTTGCGCGCCTAAGTTTGAGCGTCTTTGGCGGGCTTTCAGGGCCGCTTTACGCCCTGGCTGCGCGGCAATCTGGCTGCGGATTTTCGGCGTCCTAATGGTTTTGAATGTCCCACACGCCAGATGGTTGCTTTGGTGCATGCGCTACACTCGGCCGTCACAATAAATAGCCATTTCTTTCGTGGCTTACAAATAGTATCAAAAGAACCAGGATGACCGCTTTAGTGTGATGAAGCGGGAAGTAACCGAAAATTAAGGGGAGTTCTTGCTTTTCATCTCGATGTCCCGCAGACCCGGTGGCTGCGAGGTCGGGTTTTTGCTATAAGTTTTTTGCACCCAATTCGAAGGATCCCTTATGGATTTGCGAAAACTGAAGACCCTGATCGATCTGGTGTCTGAATCCAATGTGTCCGAACTTGAAATCACCGAAGCCGAGGGCACGGTGCGCATCGTCAAGGCCAGCAACGCACCGCTGGTTGCGCAGGCTCCGGTGGCCAGCGCAGCGGTTGCGCTTGCTGCACCAGTTGTAGCGCCCGCTCCTATAGAAATACCGCGTCCCGCCGAGCCGGTCGGGCATGCCGTCAAGTCGCCGATGGTGGGAACGTTCTACCGCTCTGCCAGCCCGGGCGCAAAAGCCTTCATCGAAGTCGGCAGCGCCGTTAAAGAGGGTGAAACCGTCTGCATCATCGAGGCGATGAAAATTCTCAATGAAATCGAGGCGGACAAGTCGGGAACTATCACCAAGGTCTTGTGCGAAAGCGGCCAGGCCGTCGAGTACGGGCAGCCTCTATTCCTGATTGAATGAGTCGTCCAGCCGAACACTTCGCCGGCGCGAAACGGCTTCACCACGCATGCAAAAAAAAATCCTGATCGCCAGCTTTGGCGCTCGCGCTGCAAGTGCGGGGAAACGCCAACATCTGCGCGCGGCGCATGTTGGGCAGTCACCAAATCGCATGGTCTGCGAAGCTGACAGGGCGATGAGCCGCGGGACGCGCGATGTTTAAAAAGATACTGATCGCCAATCGCGGCGAAATTGCTTTGCGCATCCAGCGCGCCTGCCGCGAGATGGGCATCAAGGCAGTGATGGTGTATTCGGAGGCGGACCGCGAGGCAAAATACATCAAACTCGCCGACGAGGCGGTCTGTATTGGGCCGGCCGCGTCGGCGCAAAGCTACCTGAACATGCCCGCCATCATCTCGGCAGCCGAGGTGACCGACGCTGAAGCGATTCACCCCGGCTACGGATTTCTCAGTGAGAACGCCGACTTTGCCGAGCGCGTCGAGCGCAGCGGCTTCAAATTCATCGGGCCTTCGCCCGATTCGATTCGCGTCATGGGCGACAAGGTGTCGGCCAAACAAACCATGTTGAAGGCGGGCGTGCCCTGCGTGCCGGGCTCCGAAGGCGTGCTTCCCGACGACCCGGTGATCGTCAAACGCATTGCCAAACAGATAGGCTACCCGGTGATCGTCAAGGCTGCCGGTGGCGGCGGTGGGCGTGGCATGCGGGTGGTTCACACCGAGGCGGCTTTGATCAATGCCGTGCAAACCACCAAGGCAGAGGCTGCTGCCGCGTTCGGCAACCCCGAGGTTTACCTGGAGAAATTCCTGCAAAACCCGCGGCATGTCGAGATCCAGATCATGGCGGACCAATATAAAAATGCGGTCTGGCTGGGCGAGCGGGACTGCTCGATGCAGCGCCGCCACCAGAAGGTCATTGAAGAGGCACCGGCGCCGGGCATCCCGCGCAAACTGATAGAGCGCATCGGTGAGCGCTGCGTGGCTGCGGTCAAGAAGCTCGGCTACCGGGGTGCGGGCACCTTCGAGTTCTTGTTTGAGAACGGCGAGTTTTATTTCATCGAGATGAACACCCGCCTGCAGGTCGAGCATCCGGTGACCGAGTGGATTACCGGGGTGGACATCGTGCGCACGCAAATCATGGTGGCTGCAGGCGAGCGGCTGCCGTTCGCGCAGCGCGACATCCAGATTAAGGGCCACGCGATTGAATGCCGCATCAACGCCGAAGATCCCTACAAGTTCATCCCGTCGCCAGGCCGGATCACCAACTGGCATACGCCGGGCGGGCCGGGCGTGCGGGTCGATTCGCATATTTACGCAAACTACTTCGTGCCGCCCAATTACGACTCGATGATCGGAAAGATCATTGTCTATGGCGACACCCGAGCGCAGGCGCTGGCACGCATGAGCACGGCACTGTCCGAGACGGTGGTCGAGGGCATCAACACCAACATTGCGCTGCACCGCGAGTTGATGATCGATGCCAAGTTTGTTGATGGCGGAACCAACATTCACTACCTCGAAGACTGGCTGGCCAAGCGGAACAGATGAAGCCCCCAAGGTCGCGCACCAATCCGATCGCCCTGAAATATCGGAGGGTGCCTCCCGAGGGGGCCGCTGCGCTTGCGGCTCGGCCAAGCCAGCTCCGCGCCCCCGCTTGATCGG
>JAJAYS010000145.1 GCA_026786065.1 Polaromonas sp. | reverse complement strand
TCGTGACGCCGGGCCTGTTCGTGCAAAAGGTGGTGCGCATAGCCCGTGTTGCGACCGAAGCGAGCGGCGCCAAAAAAAGCCGCTTGATCTGAGAATAATTCGGCTTTAACCAAATAAATACGGGCGTAAGCAGCTATCGAAAAAGTAGCAACTTGCAGAGCTCCCGCTTCTGCACCCCAACTCGCACCCGCACCCGCACCCGCACCCGCACCCGGCGACCCCAATCGAAAGGCAGTCCCATGACTTACCAGAAACGCACCAAAGACCAGCTTGCGGCCCGCGTTGCGCAGGACATCCGGGAGGGCGATGTCGTCAACCTCGGCATCGGCATGCCAACGCTGGTGGCCAACCACATTGCCGCCGACCGCGAAGTGCTGCTGCATAGCGAAAACGGCATTCTCGGCATGGGCCCGGCACCGGCCGCTGGCCAGGAGGACTACGACCTGATTAACGCCGGCAAGCAGCCGGTGACGCTGCTCAAGGGCGGCGCCTACTTTCACCATGCCGACAGCTTCGCGATGATGCGCGGCGGCCACCTCGACATCTGCGTGCTGGGCGCGTTTCAGGTGTCCGCCACCGGCGACCTGGCCAACTGGCACACCGGCGAGGCCGGGGCGATACCAGCGGTCGGCGGCGCGATGGACCTTGCCGTGGGGGCCAACCAGACCTGGGTGATGATGGACTTGCTGACCAAAAAAGGCGTGAGCAAGGTCGTCGCGCAGTGCAGCTACCCCTTGACCGCCATAGCCTGCGTCAAGCGCATCTACTGCGATGTCGCCACGCTCGAATGCACGCCGCAAGGGCTCAGGCTGATCGACACGGTGGAGGGCCTTGGCCACGCCGAACTCGAACAGCTGGTTGGGCTGCCAATTTCTCTGCCAATTTCTTTGCCAATTGCTCTGCCAATGGTCGCCGCCTGACCCGCACAACACACCGACCAAACCCCTCTTAAAGTACCCGCATGACGACCCAAGCTTTTATCTGCGACGCGATTCGCACCCCCTTCGGCCGCTACGGCGGCGCGCTGAGCAGCATCCGCGCCGACGACCTCGGCGCCATCGTGCTGCGGGCGCTGGTGGCGCGCAACCAGAAAGTCGATTGGCAGGCCGTCGGCGACGTTCTTTTCGGCTGTGCCAATCAGGCTGGCGAGGACAACCGCAACGTGGCCCGCATGTCGGCGCTGCTGGCTGGCCTGCCGCTGGACGTGCCGGGCGCGACCATCAACCGCCTGTGCGGCTCCGGGCTGGATGCGATCGGCACCGCGGCGCGGGCCATCAAGTCGGGCGAGGCCGGACTGATGATTGCCGGCGGCGTCGAAAGCATGAGCCGCGCACCCTTCGTGATGCCCAAGGCCGACAGCGCATTCAGCCGCAGCAATGCGGTGTACGACACCACCATCGGCTGGCGTTTCGTCAACAAGCTGATGAAAGAAAAATACGGCGTCGATTCGATGCCGGAGACCGCTGAGAACGTCGCCACCGATTACAAAATCAGCCGCGAAGATCAGGACAAGATGGCCCTGCGTAGCCAGATCAACGCCGTCAAGGCCCAGCAGTCGGGGTATTTCGATGCCGAGATCACCCCGGTGACGGTGGCCCAGAAAAAAGGCGATGCGCTGGTCGTAAGTCAGGACGAGCACCCGCGCCAGACCACGCTCGAATCGCTGGCCAAACTCAAGGGCGTCGTGCGCCCGGACGGCAGCGTCACCGCTGGCAACGCCAGCGGCGTCAACGATGGGGCTTGCGCCTTGCTGCTGGCCGACGAAGCCACCGCAGCGCGGCATGGCCTGATCCCGCGCGCGCGCATCGTCGGCATGGCGACCGCAGGCGTTGCTCCCCGCATCATGGGCATCGGCCCGGCGCCGGCCACGCAAAAAGTGCTGGCGCTGACCGGCCTGAGCCTGGCGCAGATGGACGTCATCGAACTCAACGAAGCCTTTGCCGCGCAGGGCCTGGCGGTGCTGCGCTTGCTGGGTTTGCAGGACGAGGACGCGCGCGTCAACCCCAACGGCGGCGCGATTGCGCTCGGCCATCCGCTAGGGGCCAGCGGAGCCAGGCTGGCGACCACGGCCGTCAACCAGTTGCACAAGAGCGGCGGCCGTTACGCGCTGTGCACCATGTGCATCGGGGTGGGGCAGGGGATTGCGCTGGTGCTGGAGCGGGTCTGACTTTGTGAACGAGTGGTGGTCGGCTGCCTTGCAGCCGGTCACCGGCGAAGAGTCTCCCTCAGACGGAGAATGCCTGGATGGTCCCTCTTTCACGCCGCTGTCTGCTCGGTGCCACGCTATCGGGCTCCGGTCTGGCGGTTCATGCGCAGGTGCTACCGCCTTCGCTCGGCGGCAAGCCGATCAAGATTCTGGTGGCCTTCCCGCCGGGGGGGTGGCAACAATGTGTTTGCCCGGCAAATGGCCAAGAGCCTGGGCGAATTGCATGGGCTCGGCATCGTTGTAGAAAACAAGCCCGGTGCGGGCGGCAATCCGGGCACCGAGCAGGTGGTGCGCAGTGCGCCCGGCGGCAGCACGCTGCTTGCTGTGCGACCCTTTGCAGAACCCCTGCGGCCTGTGATTAGCCGGGCGCGGGCGGTCTGCCGCGTTGCTTTTCTTGCCGATAGTCGCTCTATTGGCTGCAAAAAGGCGCCTTGCAGCCCATCCCGATCCGGCCGCCACAGACCGCAACGGGTATGCCAAGGGTCGCCGGGCCATTCGGGCACGGTGTTGATCAAGCCGGCGCGCTACAAGCAGCTCAAGTACCACCCGCAGAAGGTCTTGCTGCCAGTGACCAGGTTCGCCTCGTCGGCGCTGGTGCTGGTGGTGTCGGCCGCATCGCCGGTGACAACGCTGGCTGGCCTGATTGCGCTGGCCCGTGCGCGGCGCGGCGCGCTGAATTTTGGCTCCAGCGGCGGCGCAAGCGGCGCGCACCTGACCGGCGAGATGTTCGCGCAAAGCAGCGGTTTGAAAATGATCCACATCCAGTACCAGGGCACCGCTCTTGCGCTGACCGACCTGGCCGGCGGTCAGGTTCAGTTCATGTTCAGCGTCATTGCGCCGACGCCGACGCCGGCGCTGGCGCTGGTCAAAAGCATTCGGCTGCGCGCCATCGCCGTGACCAGTTTGCGCAACGCGCCAGCCATGCCCGACGTGCCCACGCTGGCCGAATCCGGCCTGCCCGGCTTTGCCGGGTTTGAGAGCGCGCTGACCTACGGGCTGCTGGCTCCGGCCAACACGCCCGTGGGCCTGGTTGCGGCCTTGTCGGCGCAGCTTTTGCAGGTCGCCGCAACGGCCGAATTCCAGTCCTGGCTCCAAGTCGAAGGGGCGGTGCGGCACCTTGGCGGACCCTCCGGCTATGCGGCGGTCATCCGGGCCGAAAGCGCCAAGTGGGCCGACGTCGTCAAGACCTCGGGCGCCACGGCCGACTAACCCGCACAGGCTGGCACCTCGCCAAGACTTCAGTGGTCCTTTAGACGCTCCATTTTTTATAGCTGCTTGCGCGCGTATTTGTTGGGCTGCAGCCGAATATAATCAATAAAAATGCCTTTTCCGCTGATTGAGGACCCGGTTTTCTATTTGGTGGCGGTGCCGGCCGTGCTGCTGCTTGGCATCAGCAAAAGTGGATTCGGCGCCGGCTTTGGCTCGCTGGCGGTGCCGCTGATGGCGCTGACGGTGGCCGTACCGCAAGCTGCGGCGATTTTGATGCCGGTCTTGCTGGTGATGGACTTGCTTGGGCTGGCTGCCTTCCGCAAAAATTTCGACGCCCGGCTGCTGCGCTTTCTGGTGCCGTTCGGGCTGCTCGGCGTCATTGTTGGCGCGTTGCTGTTCAAGCTGCTCGATGCGCGGCTGGTAGCCGGCACCGTGGGCGTATTCACGCTGATTTTTCTGGCGCAGAGGCTGGTTTTTCCGCCAGGCGCAGGTACTGCGCCGTCGCCGAAATGGCTTGGCGCCATGTTGAGCACGCTCTCTGGCTTTACCAGTTTTGTTGCGCACGCCGGCGGTCCACCCTTGTCGGCTTACGTGATCGGCTTGCGCCTGTCGCCGCTGCAGTTCACTGCCACGATGGCTTTTTACTTCTTTGTCGTCAACCTGGCCAAATGGCTGCCCTACGGCCTGCTTGGGTTGATTGATCTGCGCAACATGGCGACCTCGCTGGTGTTGCTGCCGCTGGCTCCGCTGGGCGTCTGGATCGGGCTGCTACTGGCCCACCGCATCAGCCCGCAGTGGTTCTACCGGATCCTGTATGTCGGCATGTTTTTGACCGGCTGCAAACTGGTTTGGGATGGTTTTTTAAGCATCTGAGCCGCGCAGCCAACCCGCGCAAGTCCAAGTCGGCCCGCAGTTTGCTGTGTAGGTTCAAAACCTGCCAAGGCCGCGGCGTGGAGACAAAATTGTGACAATTTTGTCGAAACTGGCTTGCATGCCGACGTTTTGGCTTGCTTGGGCGGGTTTCCGCTACAAACGTTTTCCGGTTCCAGATTCGGGCGGATCAGTTGCAGGTGCGACTGACGCTCCTAAACACAGATGAGTCTCAAAAAACTCGGTCGATACGAACTGCTTCGGGTGATTGGCAAGGGAGCGATGGGCTTGATTTACAAGGCCAGCGACCCGAGTCTGGGCCGTTTCGTGGCCATCAAGACCATCAGCGTGGGCGAGTTGTCCGAGGTGGCCGCTGCCGATTACGAACTGCGTTTTCGCAACGAGGCGCGTTCGGCCGGACGTTTGCAGCATGCCAACATCGTCAGCGTCTATGACGCCGGCCGCGATGGCGACACCGCATATCTCGTCATGGAACTGGTGGACGGGAAAGACCTGAAGCACTACCTCGACAACGGCGAGCGCTATTCGCTGGCGCAGTCGCTGGCCATCATGCAGGACCTGCTGGCCGCACTGGGCTGCGCACACAGCCAAAACGTCGTGCACCGCGACGTCAAACCCGCAAATTTGCTGGTCGAGAGAGGCGGGCGAATCAAACTGACCGATTTCGGCGTGGCGCACATCCGGCAGGCCGGCGATGCGACGCGCAATGAGAGCACGATGGTCGGCACGCTGAAATACATGTCGCCAGAGCAGGTCAAAGGTCTGGCCGTCGATTCCCGTGCCGACATTTTTGCGGCGGGCGTGGTGCTGTATCAGCTGCTGACCGGCCATCGGCCTTTCGCTGGCAAGACCGATTTCGAGATCATCCAGAAAATCGTCGGGCACCAGCCGCTGCCAGCCTCAGCCCGCAACCGCAACCTGCCCGGCGCGATAGACCGGGTCGTCACCAAAGCGATAGCCAAGCCGTGCGAGGAGCGTTACCAGACAGCGGCGGAGTTTGCGTTGGCGTTGCTCGCGGCATGTCAGGATGCGGGCGACCTGAACATCCCACCAAGGGCTGTCCGCTCTGTGGTAACCGGCAGCGGGACCTTGGCTTCGGCCGACGGCGAGGGCCTTGTCGGTCTGGAAACCGACACCGACACCAACACGAACACAAACACGAACACGAACACGCCCTCACGCTACCCAGGCAGCATCACCCAAGAACTTGAGCTGGTTTATTGGAAGGATGTCCGGCAATCCGCGCAACCGCGTGACCTGCAGCTGTTCATCGAAAAGTTTCCAAACGGCATTTATATCGATCTTGCGCTTCGGCGCTTGCAGACCCTCCAAGCCGCCAAGCCGGCATTGGCCGGGGGTGGATCTGCCGCCGACGGGGAGCGCGATTCCGCCCAATCTGACGCGGTCGATTTTGCTGCGCGCTCTGCCGATCTAACCGTGGTTATGCACACCAGCGCCGCAGCGCAAACCGGCTTCGTGCCCTCGCGGTCTGCGGTGCAAAACCGTTCCTCCGAACCGGTTCACGCCACGCAGCCCGACGCCACCGATTCGACTTTTTCATTCTCGATGTCGGGCCACTCTTTGGCTGACTTTCAAGCTGCTGCTGCGCCTGCACTTTCGCCTGTTGGGGCTGCGGTGTCGTCGATGGGAGCCGGTGTCGGTGTCGGTCAGCTTCCGGTGCCGGTCAAGGGGTATGGGGTCCAGCCGCAAGGCAGTCGTCGGCGCCGAAAGAGCGCCGCCATGAAGCCGGCCGGTTTCGGCTCGAGGTCCTGGCTCGCCCGGCGCAATGCGCTCTGGCTCACTGCTGCCCTCGCATTGGGCGTGATCGGCGCCCTGTTCGGCGTTTGGCAACTGCTTCCGTCGGATTCGGGCAATGCGGTTGCTGCAGTGGGCGGGGCTGCCATGCCGGCGCTGCCCAAGGGCGCGCCAGTGACAGGGTCGCCATCGGCTGTGCCGCCTGGTCAAGCGCCGCTGGCCGAGCCGGCCTCTACACCGGCAAAGCCTCCGGCTGCCGCTACGCTGCCCGGCGCGAACCCGAAAGCCGCTTCCGCGTCAGAGGCGCCGGCGGCACCAGCGAGCCTCAGCCCCGTTGCGGTTGCAACTCGCGTTCCTGCGGCAGGCAAGAGCCGAACTGGCGCATCGGCCCCTCAACCGATGTCAGCGCAGTCAAGAGCGGCTACCGAGGCGGCGCAAGACCCGGTCGCACGGTCCACGCCGCAGCCGGCAGTTGCAGCGCCGACGGCGACGCCTGCAAGCCCCCGTACCGAATGCGAAAACCGTGTGCTGCTGGGCTTTCAGATTTGCCTGACCGAGCAATGCGCCAAACCGGCGTTTTCCGGTCATCCGGTTTGCCGGGAGCGCGGCGCGATGGAAGAGCGTCGGCGCGAAGCCGAACAGCTGCGGTGACACGATTCGGCCGACGCTCACCACGCACGCGCCCAGTCATTCGGCGGATTGGCTGCGTTCGGCCTGTTGGTCAGCGGCGATGGATCACTGCCAGCCGTCTTGCCCGCCCGGACTGCGGCGCGCATTTTCGGCGCGCTCGGCGGCCATCTGTTCTTCCAGCTGCAAGCGGCCTTGACGGGCCACAGCGATCAGCTTGCTGCGATTCTTGCGGTGCGGCAGCATCTGTTCGAACAGGTCCAGGTTGTGCTGGCGAAACCGCATCGCGTTCTGCCGTGCCTCGTACGGCGCCTGTCCGAGCAATTCAAGCACGCTGCGCGCGCTGCGCAGACTGGACTCGAACACTTCGCGTTCAACCAGCGTGACGCCGCGTTCGCGCAGCGCGGAGGCATGGACGACGTCGCGCGCCCGCGCGACGATCTGCAACTGGGGAAAGTGTTGCTGCGCCAGCCCCACGATCTTCAACGACTGGGTCATGTCGTCAACCGCAACCACCAGCACCTTCGCGCTGGCACATCCGGCCGTGCGCAGCAGATCGAGTCGCGTCGCGTCACCGTAAAACACCCGGTAGCCGAAGGCGCCAATGTTCTCAATCATTTCGGCGTCGTGGTCCAGCACGGTCGGCGCGATGCCCTGGGCCAGCAGCAGTCGGCCGACGATCTGGCCGTAGCGTCCGAACCCGGCAATCACCACCGGTGCGTTCTGAGGTTCGGAGATCTCCGGCAAGGTGGGCCGATTGCCGCTGGCCCAGCGCGGCAGCAGCCATTTGTCTATAGCCACCAACAGCACAGGGCTCAGCAGCATCGACAGCGCCACCGCTCCGATCAGCAAAGACGCGACCTCACTGGAAAAAATCCGTGAGCCGGCGGCCGCCTGAAACACCACGAAGGCAAACTCGCCGCCTTGAGCCAGCAACACCGCAAATACCGGCCGCTCCTGACGTGGCAATTTCATCAAGCGGGCCAGTCCGTAAATCAGGCTCAGTTTCAGGGCCAAAAAGCCGAACAAAATCGCGGCCATCAGACCGGGGGAGCGGCGCAGCACGCCGAAGTCGATGCTCATGCCGACGGCTATGAAAAACAGCCCGAGTAGCAGCCCTTTGAATGGCTCTATGTCGGTTTCGAGTTCGCGCCGGTAGGCGCTGTCGGCCAGCAGCACACCGGCCAGAAAGGCGCCCAGCGCCATCGACAGCCCGACGAACTGCATCAACGCGGCAATGGCGACCACCAGGAGCAGCGCGGCCGCAGTAAAAATCTCCGGCGCGCCGCTGTTGGCGATCATGCGCAACACTGGCCGCAGCAGCAGGCGGCCTCCCAGCACAATGCCTCCAACCACACCGACAATTTTGGCCGCTTCGAATGCAAACGCGCCCGCGCCGTCGGGCCGGGCTTCCACCGCCAGCCCGAGTAGCGGCAGGAGGGCGAGAATCGGGATCGCCGCGACGTCCTGAAACAGCAGGATCGAAAAAGCCGCCTGGCCGCTCGAAGTCGGCAGCAGGTGGCGCTCACCAATCACTTGCAGTGCGATTGCGGTGGACGAAAGCGCAAGCCCCAAACCGGCCACCAGCGCGACCTTCCAGTCGACCCCGAACAGCATGGCGATGCCGGCGATCAAGGCCGCGCAGGCCAGCATTTGGGCACTGCCCCAGCCAAAAATCGGCCGGCGCAGCTCCCAAAGACGCCTGGGCTCGAGTTCCAGGCCGATCAGGAACAGCATCAACACCACGCCGAACTCGGAGAAATGAAGGATGTCCTGCACGTTGCCAACCAGACCGAGCCCCCAAGGCCCTATCGCCATCCCGGCCCCGAGGTAGCCGATGATGGCGCCCAGTCCGAGCTTGCGTGCCAACGGAACGGCCAGTACCGCCGCCGAAAGGTAGATCAGGCTATTGATGAGCCAGCCGGGCAGGTCGGCACTCACTGGAGAACGTCCGTGACCCGTACCTTGGCGCGAGCTTGATTTGGCCGAAAGCCCATCGGGCCGCTCCTTAACCCGCAGTCCTGCTGGCTTTGCCAAGCCGGGCTTCGCGCGGGGTTGGCCGGTCGTGCAGCGGCACCACGCACGACGGGCAGTTTTCGAGGTCCTCCATTTCGGGCCAGTCGGGGTAGCTTGCCAGCCGCTGCGCAAACGTTTCGGCGTAGTGGTCCAGAGGCTCCTGTTCGCCACTGTGCATTCCGTGCAGGACCAGCGGCGGAAGGAACCTCAGACCGCAGATCGCGGCTGTCTGCTCATAGGGGGGCAAAAAGGCGTCGAAAAAATAGCGGTTGTAGCCTTCTGGGTGATAGGAATCTTGGGGTCCGCCGGTGCTCACGGTCAGCCACAGATCTTTGCCGCGCAGCCCGGTTCCTCCCTCACCGTACGCCCAGCCGTAAGTCAGCACCTCATCAAGCCACAGCTTTTGCAGCGGCGGCATCGAATACCACTGGATCGGGTGGAGCAGCACCACCAGCCCGGCCCGGCTTAGCGCAGCCTGTTCGGCGGCCACATCAATGACAAAGTCGGGGTAATGCGCGTAAAGGTCGCGCACCTGCACCCGCGCCAAACCGTGCGCCGCTTCAAGCAGCCGGCGGCTGACGCGGGACTGCTGCAGGGCGGGGTGGGCGGCCACCAGGTAAATGTCCGGGTTGGCGGCGGCGGGGGGGTCAACCAGCCCAGTAGCGAGGTTCATGCCGTTACCATAGCTGAAAGGAATAAACAGGAGATCGTCCATGCCCATCGTGGTGATTGCAAATCCAAAAGGCGGCGTCGGGAAAACGACGCTGGCCACCAATGTGGCCGGCTACTTCGCGAGCCAGGGCTGCGCCGTGATGCTCGGCGATGTGGACCGCCAGCAGTCCTCGCGCCTGTGGCTGAACCTCCGGCCGCCCGCTGCACGGCCGATAGGAAGCTGGAACATCGACGCAGACCTGATCGTCAAGCCGCCCAAAGGTACGACCCATGTCGTGCTGGACACGCCCGGTGGTTTGCACGGCTGGCGCTTCAAAGATGTCGTCAAGATGGCCGACAAGATCATTGTTCCGCTGCAGCCCAGCGTGTTCGATATTTTCGCCACGCGCAGTTTCCTGGACCACCTCGCCGAGCACCGGCGCGCCGGCAAAGTGGAGGTGGCGCTCGTCGGCATGCGCGTCGATGCGCGCACCATTGCAGCCGACAACCTGCGCGAGTTCGTCGAGCAGCTTGGGCTGCCGGTGCTCGGCTATCTGCGGGACACGCAAAACTACATTCACCTTGCCGCGCGTGGCTTGACCTTGTTTGATGTGGCACCGGGGCGCGTTGAGAAAGACCTCGAGCAGTGGCAATCGATTTGCCGGTGGCTCGACCAGAAACCGCCGTCGGACAAGTAGCGCGGAGCAGTCTGCGATGCGAACTTTTGAATCTTTGAGCGAGCTGGCGGTTTGCGTTGGCGCGGAGGTGGCCGTCAGCGACTGGGTCACCGTAACGCAGCAGGCGATCAATCAGTTCGCCGATGCAACCGGCGACCATCAATGGATTCATGTCGATCCGGCACGGGCGACAGAAGGTCCTTTTGGTGGGCCCATCGCCCACGGGTTTTTGACGCTGGCTTTGCTGCCTCGCTTTTTTGACTCGTCGTTTTCTGTGAAGAATTCGGCCCTGGGCGTCAACTACGGCCTAAACAAGGTTCGCTTCATGGCGCCGGTTCCGGTGGGTAGCCGCTTGCGGGGCCGTATGCGCCTGATTTCTGCTGAACCCATCGACGGGAACGGCGTGCAGATGACCTGGCAGGTGACGGTCGAGCGCGAAGGCGCAATCAAGCCGGTCTGCGTGGCCGAGTCGCTGGTACGGCGCTACACCACGCCGCTATAGACGGCTTCTGCTCGCCGGGAGTCGGGACGGGTCGCGTACAGGTGAAAGTTGGTGTGCGGGTAACCAGCCGCGAAACGTTTCGGCGATGGGTTCGATGCGGGCTGAGGCTTCAGACTGGCTGTGGGCACATGCGATGCACTGATGGATGTCACTGCGCAGCAGCCAGAGGTCCTGCGCTGTGGCCGCGACCCTGATCTGACGGGCGACCCGCTGGGAAGCGCTGCCATGGCAGTCGTACAAGGCGTCGGTAAGCTGCCTGCGGACCGCCATCAGCGGGACACGTTCCACTGGCGCGACCTGATTAAAAGGCAGGCTGGACCGAAACGCATCAGAAAATCGCCGAAACATGCTTTTCACGAGATTTCCCCAGTAAAAGTATCAAAAATGATATTTTCGAAACAGAAGAGATTCTGTCATTTCTAAGGAGAAGTATCAACTTGTTTTATGTATGGCTTATGACAAAAAAAGTAGCTTTACACAATTTTGGGCTTTCCCTGCAAGCCTCGCGAGCTTGTCGGCTTTCGATCCGGTTTTTGCCATAGCGGAGCCACCGCTTCGCGTAGAAGGGCCGATTTTCCCGATCAAGACCCCTTGACGATCAATGCGCTGCCACTCGGGGCGGCATGGCGCACCCGTTCTGCCGCCAGGCCTCGAACACCGTAACGGCCACGGCGTTGGACAGATTAAGGCTGCGTTGTCCCGGAACCAGCGGAATCCGGAGCTGCTGAGTCGGCGCAAAGGCGGCCCGAACCTCAGCCGGCAACCCGCTGGATTCGGAACCGAAAACCAGCCAGTCGCCGGGCTCGAAACGCACCTGGAAAAAGTCGCGGGTTCCGGTGGTGGTGAGCGCAAACATCCGGGGCGTCCCCGGTCGATGCTTTGTCATCAGGGCGGACCAGCTTGCATGGCGCAACACCAAGGCGTACTCGTGGTAGTCCAGCCCCGCACGACGCAGGTGTTTGTCGTCCATCGAGAAGCCGAGCGGTTCAACCAGGTGCAGGGTGCAACCGGTGTTGGCCGCCAGCCTGATCACGTTGCCGGTGTTGGGCGGGATTTCGGGTGCGACCAGGACGATATTGAACATTCCGGAATTGTCACCGTTTGGTCAGGCTGGTTCAGGCGCCCTCAGTTCGCGCGAACACCAGTCCGGAGACGTGTTGCGCGCCAGCTTGCCGCAAGGCGCCGGCGGCACTGAACATCGACGCGCCGCTGGTCATGACATCATCCACAAGGACCACGCGCCGGCCGGCGAAGCCCGCCG
>JAJAYS010000144.1 GCA_026786065.1 Polaromonas sp. | reverse complement strand
TGCCCAGAACCTGTACTCCACCGCTCATCCAGACCGGGTTTTCAACGCCGACGTTTTGCGCGCCGAAGTTCGAGCGCACCAGTTGCTGCAGCATCAGGCTGATACCCCAAGTGGCCAACAGGGTCTCCAGCGGTCGGCCGTACAGGAATCGAATCACGCCGCGCTCCAGCGCTGCGCCCATCAGCGCGGACGCCATAAAGGCCACTGGCACCGCCGCCAGCAAATACCAGTCGAACAGGCCGGGCAAGTATTTCTGGAACAGGCCCTGCACCACATACGTGGCGTAGGCGCCAATCATCATCAGCTCGCCGTGCGCCATGTTGATGACGCCCATCAGCCCGTAGGTGATGGCCAGGCCGAGCGCCACCAGCAGCAAAATGCTGCCCAGGCTGATGCCGCTGAACACCGCGCCCAGCTTGTCGCCCCAGGCCAATGCCGCTTCGACCTCCTTGAGCGCAGCCTGCAGTGCACGCTTGACGTCGGTGTCGGTCTCGACAGCGAGGCGCTCGATCAAAACGGTCTTGCTTGTCGGGTCGTTGCTGCTAGCGATGCGCGTGGCGGCCTCAAGGCGTTTGGCCTTGTCGTTGCTGCCGAGCAGCAGGGCGGCACGCATCAGTTCGAGCTGGCTTTTAAGCGCCGGAACGGTTTCTGCTGCGTAGGCTTTTTCTATCAGCGGAAGGCGCGATTCGTTGCCACCCCCCGAAAGGGTCTGGATGGCCCTGGCCCGCACCTGTTGATCGCGCGACAGCAGTTGCAGCATCGCTAGCGCGTTGTCGAGTTCGCCGCGCATCAGATTGTTGTTGATCACCTCTTCGGCGTCGTCGGGCAGTGTCAGTTTTGCGCCAGTGACAGGGTCAAAGCTCTGGTCGTCCTTGACCACAAAGACTTTGTCGCCCGCGGTTTTGACGGCATCGTCGGCCAGGGCCTGGATAAAAGCTGCGGTTTTTTCGTCGGGGTTGCCGGCAGCCTTGTTCAGCGCTGCAACCCGCTCCTCGGTCGTACCCAACGCCATGCCTTTTGCCTCGTCCGGGCTCAAGGCATGGGCGCCGGCAGCGATTAAAAACGTAGCGGATAGAAGGAGTGTGCGAAGCATCATGAGGCGAACCTGTAGCGGGGCACCGCAGGCTGCTGCGGCTGCGCCCAAGCTGCATTTCCTTGCGAAACTGCGGCGTGATCGCTGCACGAAGGCAGGCCAGGAAAGGGCTAAGGGGGAGTGCAGCTTTTTTCCCCGTCCATGCGACGGGAGGCGAAGTCATGAATCCCCCGGATCGGGGTCCGGGGCAGGCTCCTCGAGTCCGGGATGACAGAGTTTGAGCTCTGTCATTGCGAGTTTGAACGCTGGTCGTTTCGAGCCTGCGCTCTGTCATTGCGCGGATGACCCGCAATCCATGCTCCGCACCCTGCCCAATAGTAAAAAAGCCGCACCTGTTTTATGCAAACCAGGCGCGGCCTCCGCCGCCGGGCGGTGTGCGCTGGCGCCTTACTTCTTGGCGACGTCGGTTCTCTTGGCCGGCTCGTCTGGCTTCTTGTCGTTGCCTTCAATGTACGGGCTCCACGGCTTGGCTTTCACTGGGCCGGGCGTCTTCCACACGACGTTGAACTGGCCGTCGGCCTTGATCTCGCCAATGAACACCGACTTGTGCAGGTGGTGGTTCTTCTCGTCCATCTTCGAGGTGATGCCCGACGGTGCCGTGAAGGTCTGGCCAGCCATCGCCGCAATCACCTTGTCGGTGTCAGTGGACTTGGCTTTTTCAACAGCTTGCTTCCACATGTTGATGCCGATGTAGGTCGCCTCCATCGGGTCGTTGGTGAGCGGCTTGTCCTTGTGGCCGGCGATGCCCTTGGCTTTGGCGTAGTCGCCCCATTTCTTGATAAATTCGGTATTGGAAGAGTTTTTTATCGACTGGAAGTAGTTCCAGGCGGCCAGGTGGCCGACCAGCGGCTTGGTGTCCACCCCGCGCAGCTCTTCTTCCCCAACCGAAAAGGCCACAACCGGCACGTCTTTGGCCTTCAGGCCGGCATTGCCCAGCTCCTTGTAGAAAGGCACATTCGAATCGCCGTTGATGGTGGAGACGACAGCGGTTTTGCCGCCAGCAGAAAACTTCTTCACGTCCGCCACGATGGTCTGGTAATCGGCGTGGCCGAACGGGGTGTATTTTTCATCGATGTCCTTGTCGGCCACACCCTTGCTTTTGAGGTAGGCGCGCAGGATCTTGTTGGTGGTGCGCGGGTACACATAGTCGGTGCCCAGCAGTACCCAGCGCTTGGCGCCGCCACCCTCTTTGCTCATCAGGTAATCGACTGCCGGAATGGCCTGCTGATTCGGCGCTGCACCGGTGTAAAACACATTTTTCGACAACTCTTCGCCTTCGTACTGAACCGGGTAGAACAGCAGGCCGTTCATTTCTTCAACCACCGGCAAGACCGACTTTCGGGCCACCGAGGTCCAGCAGCCGAAGATGACCGCGACCTTGTCCTGGCCGAGCAGTTGCCTGGTTTTTTCGGCAAACAGCGGCCAGTTGGAGGCTGGATCGACAATGACCGGCTCCAGCTTTTTGCCCATCACGCCGCCCTTGGCATTGATCTCGTCAATCGCCATCAGCACGGTGTCTTTCAGGACGGTCTCGGAAATCGCCATCGTGCCAGACAGGCTGTGCAAAATGCCGACCTTGATGGTGCCGCCAGTCTGCGCTTGGGCCGTGCTGCCCAGGCCGAGGCCAATGGCTATTGCGGCGGCAAGCGTTTTCAATGTGCTGCGTCGAATCATGATTTCTCCAGTACGGGTGGTTTAGAAAACTTTTCAGGCTCTGGCATCGTTTGCAAGCCTTGTGCCCGAGCGCTTGTCGGCGTTTTCCCCCCAAAAATCGACTCGTTCACACCAAAAAGGTGCCGTCGCGGTTTGGCCGCTGCGAATGGCTGGTGCGCGTGCCGGCGCATGCCCAGCCGCAGTGCGGGAATGGCGAACCATCGAGCTTGAATCGGGGCGCGCTTGCTGAAGGGATAATTAGGGCTTCGTTTAATCAGGATTCCCGATGACGTTTTTTCTCGCCCTCCAACGTACCACCGCCTGTGCGGCCTCAGTTTGTGCACTGGCGCTGCTGGCGCCCGGAGTGGCTGCAGCGCAAGGCGCAGTTCAGGTGCAGGGCGCCTGGGTGCGAACAGCGGTTCCCGGCCAGCCCGGCACCGGCGCTTTCATGACGCTCACGGCCAGGGAGTCGCTGCGGCTGGTCCGCATCTCTACGCCGGCTGCAGCCGTGGCCGAGGTTCACCAGATGAAAATGGACGGAAATGTGATGACGATGCGCCCCATATCGGCGCTCGATTTGCCGGCCGGCCGTACCGTCGAGCTCAAACCCGCCGGCTATCACCTGATGTTGACCGAACTGAAGCAGCCGCTGCCTCCGGGTTCATCGGTGCAGTTGACTTTGCACTTCAAAAACGCGCAGGGAGTCGAAAGCCAGCAACTGCTGACCTTGCCGGTGGCTGCGACCGCGCCACGCGCAGCGGACACGCCGGCCGCAGGCAAGGCACCTGCCATGCCCGTACCCCACGGCCCGCATTCGGGCGACCACAAGCATTGAGCTTCAGCGCAGGGCGGCAGCGTCAGCCGGACCGGGTCTGGCCCAGACGCCGATAGACCGTCGCGCGGCTGATGCCCAGACTCCGCGCGGCCTTCATTACGTTGCCGCGTGCATCGCTGACGGCCTTGCGGATCAGGTCCGTCTCGACCTCGCGCAGTGGTCTGTCGGGGGCCGGTGACGCCGGTTTTTGCACTGCACCGGCATGCGGATTCGGTGCACCTGCCAACGCCATTGCATGCACCCGCAAGCCCGACCACAGCGGCAGTTCGATGCCGCCCTGCGGTCCACATGCATTGGCCTTTGCCGCATCGAACAAGAGGTCACCAGAGACTGCAAACAGCTCGTTGCAGTGCAGCGGCTCGGTGGTTGCCGCGCCGAGCTGGACGATCATCTCCCGCGCCGACGGATTGGCCCCGACCACGAAGCCTTCGCGGTCTATGCAGACCAGGCCGTCGCTGTCCTGGCCCAGCGAGTCGCTCGACCAGGCCAGACGGATCGTCAAAACGTGCGGCTGGTTGCGCACCAGCGCGTTTTCAATGCTGCGCGCCGATTGCGCCACCAAGTGCTTTAGCTCGGGGCGCTCCAGCGTGTCCACCCCGGTC